>JALYWQ010000252.1 GCA_030852625.1 Actinomycetota bacterium | reverse complement strand
GCGGTGGCACCACGGGCGCGGCCCCGCCAGGCGCCAAGGGGGGTTGCCCCGACCGTGAGCTCCAGGTGCCCGGCGACCCCTACTCCCCGCCCTGCGTCACCTTCTCGGGCGGCAACGGCGGCGACACCACCAAGGGCGTCACCGGCGAGAAGATCAAGGTGGCGTTCCGGGTGCTCAACGAGCGGGGCTTCCAGCAGACCCTCGCCGACCTCGCCGGCGCCAGCCTCGTCGACTCCCCCGGCACCATCACCAAGACCGTGGAAGCCCTGGCTGACTACTTCAACGAGCGCTTCCAGTTCTACGGCCGCCAGATCGAGATGCACTTCTACGACGGCCAGGGGTCGAACACCACCGAGCTCCTCGGCGGTGGCCGCGACAAGGCCGAGGCCGACGCCATCCGCGTCGCCCAGGAGATCGGCGCCTTCGCCGATCTGTCGGCCACGTCCGAGCCCTACGCCGGTGCCCTCGCCAAGCGCCAGGTCATCGGCTTCGGCACCCCGTACCTCTCCCGGGCCTGGCACGAGCAGCGGGCGCCCTACGCCTGGAGCTTGGCGACCGACGGGTCGATCGTGTCGGAGATGGCCGCGGAGTACTCGCTCAACCGGCTCTACGACAAGCCGGCCGTGCACGCCGGCGGCAAGGGCGGCGACGGCAAGGACCTGAAGGGCCGGCCCCGCAACATCGCCACCCTGGCCCCGGAGAACTCCTGGTACCAGGAGTCGGTGCAGAACGCCCAAGAGGTGATCCGCAAGGGCGGCAAGGAGCCCGGCTTCAACCGGAAGTACGTCCTCGAGCTGGCCACCATGTCCAACCAGGCCACCGGGATCATCGCCCAGATGCGGGACCAGAACATCACCACGATCCTCTGCGGCTGCGACCCGATCCTGCCGGTGTTCCTGTCGGGGGTGGCAGCCCGGGCCAACTACTTCCCGGAGTTCATCATCACCGGCACGGCCCTCACCGATGCCGACATCGTCGGGCAGCTGTGGGACCCGCAGTTCGCCAGCCACGCCTTCGGCGTGAGCTCCCTCAACGGGTTCGTGCAGCCCACCAAGACCATCGCCTACGCCGCCTACAAGTCGGTGCGGGACGACGAGCCGGCCTTCTCGGTCGACCTCATCTACTACCAGATGTACATGCTGGCGATCGGCATCCAGGGCGCCGGTCCGAACCTCACGCCGCAGACCTTCGAGGCCGGCATGTTCGCCTACCCGCAGAAGCTCGGCCCCACCGGCCTGTGGAAGTTCGGCCCCGGCGACCGCACGGCCGCCAACGACGTCCGCGAGATCTACTGGGACCCCAACGCCATCTCCACCTACAACGGCAAGAAGGGGTCCTTCCTCGGCACGAGCGACCAGCGCTGGCTGTCCGGGCAGATCCCGAAGGGTGACCCGGGCAAGCCGCTGTGATCGAGCGCATCAGCGACCGCTGGTACGACCTGTCCCGCAACGCCCGGGTGGCCCTGGCGACCGCGGTCGGCGCCCTCGCGCTGATCGCGGTCTACAACCTGCCCGGTTCGGGTCCGTTCCTCGACGACAAGGCCCCGTTCGGCATCGTCGCCGCCGGCGTGATCTTCGGCACCGTCACGGCCCTCCTCGCGATGGGCCTGATCCTGATCTACCGGACCAACCGGTTCATCAACTTCGCCTACGGCTCGATGGGGAGCTTCGGTGGCGTGATCGCCATCGGTCTCCACAAGGAACAAGGCCTGAACTTCTTCGCCGCCCTGCCCATCGGCGTGGTCATCGGCATCGTCACCGGTGTGGTGGTCGACCTGATCGTCCGCCGGTTCCGGCACACCTCCCGCCTGCTCCTCACCGTGGCCAGCATCGGCATCGGCCAGCTCCTCGCCACGGCCGAGTTCCTGATCACCACCAAGGTGCAGAAGTTCATCGCCCTCACGGGCGGCTTCACGATCCCGCTCGACCTGTCCCTGGACCTCGGGGTCAAGGAGCTCCGGGGCGACGAGATCCTCATCCTCATGGTGATCCCGCCGGTGCTCGCCGGCCTGGCGTGGTTCCTCCTCCGCACCGACGTCGGCATCGCCGTCCGGGCCGCGGCGGAGAACGAGGACCGGGCGCTCCTGCTCGGCATCCCGGTGAAGCGGCTGTCCACGATCGTGTGGATGGTGGCCGGTGGCCTGGCCGCCCTCACCTTCGTGCTCAAGGCCCCGTTCTCCGGCGTCACCCCGGGCATCACCACGGCCGGGCCCGTGGTCCTGTTGCCCGCGCTCGCCGCCGCGGTGGTGGCACGCATGGAGTCCCTGCCCACCGCGTTCGTGGCCGGCATCGGCATCGGCGTGATGGAGCAGGTCGTGGCCTGGAACACGAGCGGCTCCCCCAGCCTCCAGAACGCCCTGTTCCTCGCCGTGATCCTCCTGGCCCTCCTCCTCCAGCGGGGCAAGCTCTCCCGGGCCCAGGAAGGCGCCACCTCCTCGTGGTCGGCCACCGCGGTGCTCAAGCCCATCCCCGACGAGCTACGCCGACTACCGGAAGTCGTGTGGGTGCGGCGCGCCGTCGGCCTGGTAGTCGTGGCGCTGTTCGTGATCGTCCCCAACACCTGGGGGCCCAGCAACCAGTTCACGGCCGCCATCGCGCTCGTGTGGGCCATGACCGCGGTTTCCCTCGTGATCCTCACCGGGTGGGGCGGCCACATCAGCCTCGGCCAGTTCGCCATCGTCGGCGTCGGCGCCCTCGTGGCCGGCAACCTCATCACCGACCACAACGTCGACTTCCTGCTCGTGGTGC
>JALYWQ010000245.1 GCA_030852625.1 Actinomycetota bacterium | reverse complement strand
GGCGAGGAGCGCCCCCGCTTGCGCAGCACGACCAGGAGCACGATCAGCCCGGCGATCACGAGCACGGCGGCGGCCAGCGCGCCGACCACGCCGGTTGGCGACGAGCCACCGCCGGTCGCCGGGAGCTGTCCACCGGTCCCAGCGGTCGTCGACGGAGGTGGTGGTGGCGGCGTGGTCGTGGTCGTGGTCGGGCTGCGTCGCGTCGGGCCAGCCACCGGGACGGAGCCGCTCAGCACGTCCGCTGGTCGTAGGACCGCCGCCGCCGGTCGTCCCAACGCGGTCACACGCTTGGCCATCGCGCGCTCCACCAGCGCGGCGATCGTGAGCGAGGGGTTGACCCCGAGCGCAGACGGGACCATCGCCCCGTCGAGCACCGACAGGCCGGGCACCCCGTGCACGAAGCCGTCGGCATCGACGACGCCCTGCTCCGGTGACTCGGCCATCCGGGCGCCGCCGAGCGGATGGGCGGTCTGGGGGTTGGCCAGCTCCCGAGCCAGGTCCACGAACGTGCCACCGGCCGCTTCGACGACGTCGCGGCACACCTGCTTGGCCCTGTCCCACACGGCTTGGGTCTGCGGGGCCACCCGGTAGCGAAGCGGAAGGAGGCGTATCCCGGGGTTCGCCAGCACGTCCGGGCCTTCCAACACGCCTTCCTGTTGATCGAGACCGATGACCGCCAGTCCGAGGAAGTGGCGACCGAAGTCGCGGTAGCGGTGCTTGCGGGCGAGTCCCCATCCGTCTGGTGCGGCGGTGCCGCCGTGACCGAGGACGAGCGTGGAGAGGGGGAGCATGTGTTGGGAGATGACGATGAACTTGTCGGAGGCGTGCGGCCCAGTGGTCTCGGGTCGGAGGAAGTCGAAGCTCACCGTGTCCATGGCCACTCCCTGGTAACCGTCGGTGGGTTCGGCCATGAATGCGCCGAGGGGGAGGTCGGCGTTGCCGGAAATGTGGCGCCCGAGGTGTGCGTTCGCCACGCCACTGCGCTGGAGGAGCAGGGTGCTGGCGATGGTGCCGGCGGCCAGCACGACGTGGTCGGCGTCGACGAGTGTCACCTCGGGTCCGACATCGAGCAGACCCGGACCGGTGCGGGCCAGGCCCAGCACCTGCCACCGGTCGCCGAGTCGCACCAACTGCGCCACCTCCATCCCGGCCCGTACGACGGCGCCTAGCCGCTGCGCGGCGGCGAGGTAGTTCTTGGTCAGGTCGCGCTTGGCCCCGAAGCGGCAGCCGGTGTTGCACCAGCCGCAATGGGCGCAGCCCTCGACGGCCTGCCGCAGCGGCAGCACGGTGTGCCCGGCTGCACCCATGGCCTTGGCCCACACGGACCCGCGTCGGGGTACCTGGCGCCAGGCGTCGGCCGGATCGTCGGTGTGCCACTGTAGCTGCGTGACCGGCAGGTTGGCCTCGACCGTCTCGTAGTGCGGGTCGAGGCCGGTCCGCGTGATGCCGGTCGGCCAGAGCGGCCGACCGTCGGCGCCGAGTCGGTCGAACACGAACGACGGCGCCCGTAGCGACGCGCCGGAGTACACGATGGAGCCGCCACCCACAGCTGTCCCGCAGAGGACATCGAGGCCGGTGTCGCCCCCTTCGCCCCCAAGGAAGGTCGACTGGTACCGGGTGTAGACCCGGTAGAGGTCGTCGGGGGCCTGGCTCTGGCGGAGGTCGGGGTCGGCGATCGCCGGGCCGCGTTCGAGTACGACGACGCGCAGCCCGGCGGCGGCGTAGCGGAACGCCGCGATGCTGCCGCCGAACCCGGAGCCGATGATCGCCACGTCGGCGCGGTCGAGGAGGGGTCCGGGCATCAGGCCGGAATCGCGTCGCGTTGCGGCTGGCCGTGGCCCGTGCGGTCGGTGAACGTGTCGAGGTACGAATCGGCCGGCCCGGGCAAGCCCATCCAGGTGCTGCCGACCCGGCTCCGGAAGTCCGCATAGAACGCGCCGGCACCCACCGCGAGCGCGATGAGGTGGTACACCGACCGAATGCTGTCGGCGAACGCGTCGACCACCAGTGCCTCCCGCTCCGGGTAGTCGAGGGACACGAAGTCCGTCCCGTGGGCAACGAGCGCGGCGGCGGTGAGGTCAGCGACCAGCAACGGCACCACGTAGGGCGCCTGGGCCAGCAGCTCCTCGACCCCCCCCGCCTCCACTGCACCCGGACCACCGAGCGGATCGTCAGCGGGACCGGGCACGAGTGTGGACAGGTACGCCTGCACCAGCGCCGTCACCGGATCGACCGGCGATTGGCCCGCTGCGGCCGGCGCCACGCCACCGAACGGGCCGACCAGGCCGAGGGCCGCCAGCGCCGTGCCGCCCAGCATCCCGGAGAGCACGACGCGCCGGGACACCAGCCGGCCTGCACTCGCTGCGGCATCGGTCACCCCAGTATCCAACTCCTTGACTGATCCGTCAGTCAAACAGTTAGATGGCCCCATGTCGGCTGCCCAGAGCCAGGAGCGGGTCCCGGCTCCTGCCCGCGCCCGCAGTGCGGAGGCCAAGGCGGAACGCCGGAGCGAGATCCTCGCCGCCGCCAAGGCCACGTTCGCGATCAAGGGCTATCACGACACCAAGGTGTCCGACGTGGCGAAGGCAGCCGGCATCTCGTACGGGTCGATCTACTGGTACTTCGACTCCAAGGACGCGCTGTTCCACGCGCTCATGGACCACGAGCAGGAGCTGCTGCGCGACCACATCGCTCACAGCACCGAGGGCTCGCCTGGGGCGCTGGATGGCGACTCGTTCTTCCGTGCCGCGGTGCGGGCCACGTTCGAGTTCTTCGAGGCTGACCGTGACGTCGTCCGGCTCCTCTTCCGTGACTCGCTCGTGCTCGGTGACCGGTTCGAGGGCCACCTCGCCAACATCTACGAGGGCTTCATCGCCGACATCGAGGCCACCGTTGGGCTGGCGCAGTCGGCCGGCTACGTGGTGGACGCCCCGCCTCGGATCGTTGCCTTCTCGGTTGCCGCGCTCATCAGTCAACTGGCCGTGCGACGCCTCACCGTTGACGACGACCTCACGACAGCGGAGGTGGCGGACATCGTCGTCGACCTCCTCCTGCGTGGCCTGCTCCCGCGTCCCGACGACCCCCCTGCTCGGAGGACCTCATGAACACCGCGCTCATCCAGGTGCTTGGCGCCGTGGCCTACGGCGAGCTGAAGGCGTACGACGGGGCGAAGGCCGAGGCTGCCGCCGCGACCGACGAAGCCACCCGCAAGCGATTCCGCAAGGTGGCCGCAGAGGAGCTCCGTCACCACAAGGGCTTCGTGGCCCGCCTCGAAGCGCTCGGAGCGGATCCCGATCGAGCGATGGCGCCCTACCGAACGGCGCTCGACACCTACCACGGACGTACGCCGTCGGATGATCTCGTGGAGGAGGCCGTCTACGGCTACCTCGGCGAGGGCATCGCCGACGACCTGCTCACCTGGTTGCGCGAGGTCGTCGATCCAGACACCGCCGCGTTCATCGACACGGTGATCGCCGACGAGATCGAACACGAAGCCAACGCCGCCGCCGATCTGCGGGCCGTGCTGGCCGACGCCGGAGCCCGGCGCCGAGCCAATCGAGCGGCGCAGAAGATGGTGGTGCACATGCTCGCGTCGGGACGCCGGGGGGCCACCCCGATGACGGCGTTCCTGCGGCTCGGCAACCCGGCCGGCCTGGCGAGAGCGATCGCAGGCGGGCACCTCCGCCGGATGCGCGCCGTAGGTCTGACCCCCCTCGGACTCCCAGTCCCCGCTCCGCTGTTGCGAGCGGTGGCGTGATCGGGGCCGATCGCCGGGACGACGCCCAACGGTGACCCACCCCCAGTCGCTAGCGAGCCGGTGGCGAGGGCAACCGGGCCGCCTCGAGGTCTGGTACCTGACGTGGACCGATCGCGCGAGCGGGGCTGGCGGTTGGGTTCACCTGGAGACGGTGGTGCCGACGGCGTCGAACCAGTCCACCACAGCACCGTTCCGCCAGGGATGGGTCGCCCACTTCCCGTCGACCGGTTCCCCTCGGCTCGAGCGGCTGGGCCCCCGGCCGACGTCGTCGAGCGACGATCCGGCCGACCCCACCCCTTGGTGGTCGCTGACGGGCTCCGATGCCGATGCCTCGGGGTGGGCTCGGCTAGAACCGGGCGCGCCTGACCAGCCCGAGGGGCTTCGCCTTCTCGGCGCGGCCGGCGGCCTGGGCTGGGACCTGGCCATCACCGATGGATCCAGGCCCTTGTGGACCTTCCCGCGGACGGTGTGGGAGCGCGAGCTGCTTCCGGGCGCCCAGATGGTGCCGATGCCCGCGGCGCGGGTGCACGGCACACTCACCATCGACGGTCGTGAGGTCCAGGTGGATGGGCCCGGCGCGCTCGCCCGCATCTACGGCCACGGCAGCGCCCAGCGATGGGGGTGGCTCCACGCGGCCTTGGACGACGGAGGCACCGTGCTCGAGATCGTCACGGCCACTGCCCGCCGACGAGCGCTTCGCACCCTCCCGCCGCTGGCGCTGCTCCAGCTCCGTCGCCCAGGCCACGACGACTGGCCGCGCCATCCGCTGGCGGCGGCGCCCCGAATGCGCACCCGGATCGGCCCGACCGGGTTCACGGTCGAGGGTAGGGCCGACGGCCATCGCATCCGCGTCGAGGTGGAGCTCCCGGCCGTGGGGACCGTGTCACTGCGCTACGTCGACCCCGACGGTGCTACCGCGACGTGCACCAACAGCGAGATCGCCACAGCCCGAGTCACCCTCGCCGGCCGCACCGGGACAAGCGGGTGGAAGGCCGAGGGCGCCGCCCACGCTGAGGTCGGTCACCGCCCCTGAGTGAGGTCACATCCTGGCGACCGTGGGGTCGATCCGTCGGGAGCTCCGAAGCACAACGCAACTACTTCAGAAAGCGGGAGGTCGTGTTGTCGGCGAGTTCATTCGACCGGTAATCGACGCCGCTGCCGCGGAGCGTCGGCTGCGAGTGTAGCAAGAGTGGATTTCCCGGCGTTTGCCACGTCAAGCGGCTGAACTGCGATCTCCGGGCCTCGAACGCGGAGACCCAAGCGCGCCGGCGGCGTCGAGGGCGCTCAAGGGGGAGGTTGGGGGCGAGACGCCGCTGGTGCCCGGGCCGCTTCCCAGGGGTCGAAGACGGCGGGGAGGTCGGCGACATCGGCCATCAGGTCGCAACACTGTCGGTAGGCGGGGTGTCGAAGCTTGCGGACGACGTCAACCACTGCGGGTCGGGCGCCGCGGGACCGGGCAACGGCGACGAGGGTGTTCCGGGTGACGGCATGACCGTGGAAGAGGTCGCCGAGGAACTCGCAGATGTCGGACTGGCTGACCGGTATCACCGGACCGGACCGGGGCTCGGAGGCTCGCCGGGAAGCTCGTGGCGGAGCTGGTTGAGTCCGGCCATGCGGTCGGCGCGTTCGTCGTCCTCGAGGTCGGTGCGCTCGGTGAGCCGAGCCCCGAGGTCGTCCAGGCGATGCTGCTCTTCGAGGAGGATCTCAGCCCGCTCGGCTTTGGGGAGGCGCCGAAGGTGTGACCGGTACAAGTCGTAGGCCGCCTTCGGTCGGCCCAGGCCGGTGGCCCTGGCGATGGCCCCGAAGGATCTTCCTTCCCGTCGCAGGGCGAGGATCTGGTCGGCAGGTTCGAGCACGGGCGTCGGCTCCTTCTGAATTGCTAATGTTGTAAAGTGCGAACATAGTCCATACAGCGAGTCGAAGGAGAAGGCATGCCGGTGACACGGCTGGAGATCGCAGACCACGTGCGTCCTGCGTTCGCGTTGGGATCGGCTACCCGGCAGACCCTGGTCGACGCCGCAATTGGGTCCCAGGCCCGGTCCGCCGCCCAGGCTGACAGCGCCGACCCGTCCCTTGCTCTCCTCGAGACGATCGAGGTCGCGCCCTGATGGCCGGATCGCAGCCGCTCGGGGTCGATTCGATCGCCTCGGTCAAGGCCGAGCTCTTCAAGGCCATCGCTCATCCCGCACGCATCCGCGCACTGGAGATCCTCGCCGACGGGCCTCGCTCGGTCGGCGACCTGCAGCCCGATGTCGGCATCGAATCATCACACCTCTCCCAACAGCTCGCCGTGCTCCGGCGCGCCGGTCTCGTCGCCGCCCGCAAGGAAGGAAACTCCGTCATCTACTCCATCAAAGACCCCACCCTCACCGACCTGCTCGGCATCGCCCGACGACTCCTCGTGAACTCGCTGACCGAGACCCGGAACCTCCTCGCCGACCTCGACCCCACTCGGTGAGCACCCCCAACTCCCGGCTCCCCACATCGGGGTACAACGGATCAGCTGCCAGCGGTACCTCACCTCTCGGACCGCTCAGCACACTGCGCCAGCTGCTGCCCCGCCGACAGGACTACACCGGATTGCGCACCAGCTGGCGGGGCGACCTCATCGCCGGCGCCACGGTCGCCGTCGTCGCGCTTCCGCTCGCCTTGGCGTTCGGGATCACCGCCGGGCTCGGCGCCCAGGCCGGGCTCGTGACCGCCATCGTCGCCGGGCTCGTGGCCGCTGTCTTCGGTGGGTCTCACGTCCAGGTGTCGGGCCCGACCGGGGCGATGACCGTCGTGCTGGTGCCGCTGGTGGCGCGCTACGGGGTCGATGCGGTGTTCACCGTGGGCGTGGTGGCCGGCG
Source organism: Actinomycetota bacterium (assembly GCA_030852625.1). Taxonomy (GTDB): domain Bacteria; phylum Actinomycetota; class Acidimicrobiia; order Acidimicrobiales; family VFJN01; genus VFJN01. Next base: position 11,085 of record JALYWQ010000245.1, on the reverse strand, counting down.
TGCTCGTCGTGATCGCCGCCGCGTTGCGGCTCGGGCGCTACGTGGCGTTCATCCCGTGGCCGGTGATCGAGGGCTTCACGGTCGGGATCGCCGTCATCATCTTCCTTCAGCAGGTGCCCGCCGCCCTCGGGGTGATCAAGCCCCACGGCGAGAACACCGCCGTCATCGCCGCCCGGGCCGTCGGGCACGTCACAACTTCGACCACCCCCAAGGCTCTGGGCCTGGTGGCGCTGGTCGCCGTGATCATGGTGTTCGGGCCCCGCCTTCGGCGCAGCCTCCCCGTGTCGCTCATCGGCGTCGTCGCCGCCACTGTGCTGGCCGAGGTGGCCGGCCTCGACGTCGTACGCATCGGGGCGCTTCCCTCCTCGCTGCCGACGCCGTCGGTGCCGTCGCTCGCCCCGAGCCGGGTCAGTGAGCTGTTCAGCGCCGCGCTCGCCATCGCCGCCCTCGCCGCGCTCGAGAGCCTGTTGTCGGCCAAGGTCGCCGATGGCATGGCCGACCAGCCCCGTCACGACCCCGACCGCGAGCTGTTCGGCCAGGGGCTCGCCAACCTCGTGTCACCCCTGTTCGGGGGTATGCCCGCCACCGGTGCCATCGCCCGCACGGCCGTGAACATCCGCGCCGGTGCCCGCACCCGTGTCTCTGCGATCGTCCACTCCGTGCTGCTGTTACTGGTCGTGTTCTTCGGCGGGGACCTCGTCGCTCGTATCCCCCTTGCTGCGCTGGCCGGCGTCCTGATGGTCACCGCCGCGCGCATGGTCGAGATCCACAACGTCCGCGCCGTGGTGCGAGCGACCCGCTCCGATGCGTTCGTCCTCCTCGCCACCGCCACGGCCACTATCGCCTTCGACCTCATCGTCGCCGTCGAGATCGGCATCGCCATCGCCGCGGTGCTCGCCCTTCGTCACGTCGCTCAGTCCGCCACCATCACCCGCGAGTCCATCGCGGTCGAGGTGGGCGCCGACGACGAACGCCGCCTGCTGCACGACCACATCGTCACGTACCGTCTCGACGGTGCCCTGTTCTTCGGTGCGGCACAGCGGTTCCTGACTGAGCTCGTCGCGGTGGGCGACGTCCGTGTTGTGATCCTCCGCCTCCCGGACCTCCAGGTCCTCGACGCCACCGGCGCCCAAGCCCTCGGCGAGATCATCGGCGAGCTCGAGCACCGTCACATCACCGTGCTCCTCAAGGGCCCCAGCGCACCCCACCGGCGCATCCTCGAGGCCGTCGGCGCACTCCAGCACCTCGCCCACGAGAACCACGTGTTCACCAACCTCGACGAGGCCGTGACCCACGCCCGCATGCACGTCGAGCGCGTCGGCCATCACGCCCCCGGCACCGACGAGTCGCTGACCTGAACCACCGGCGAACGCCGAGGTCTAGGAGGCGATGCGCAGCACCAACACCTGCTGGAACCCCACCCTGACCAGGCTCACACAGACCTGAACTCAGCTGGCCTTGCGGCGACGTGGTTTGGGGGTGTCGACGAAGTCCAGACCCTCGAGCTCCTCGAGCAGCTCCCGAGTCTCGGTCAACGAGCTAGTCAGGATCGTCTTGGCGACCTCGAGGAGCTGGAACACCCTCGGCTCGGACACCGAGTACAGCACGGAGGAACCGACCTTGCGGGACCGTACGAGGTTCGCCCGCCGCAGGACCGCGAGCTGTTGGGACAGGTGAGACGGCTCGATCCCGACCTCGGGGATCAGCTCGTTCACCGGACGCTCCCCCTCACGGAGGACCTCCAGGATGCGGATCCGGGCCGGGTGGCCCAACGTCTTGAAGAACTCGGCTTTCACTTGGTAGATCGGGCGGGTCACCGCGGCCCCCTCGGCATCGAATGTACGAAATCATACTCTTGTCAAGAGTGGCTCGGAGGTGAGGCCTTCAATCGTCCGAGCACGCGTCCGTCACCACTTCGCTGATGCGGGCTGTGCCCCCGAGGTCCCACACGATCACTGTCGCGGCAGACGATCCGTGGGCGGTCACGCCGACGCCGTCCGCTGGAGGAGATCAGACCGCGGCATCGGACACGGGCAGCGGTGCAATGGTCGCTGTCGGTACCCGTGCCGGGACCGCCACGGCATGAACGACGGCGCGCTTGGGGGCCACGGCGCCCACCAGGGTGATCAGCAGCCCGACGTAGGGCCCCGCGAAGGTGGTCGGGACCGTGGCGATGGCGGCTGACTGCCCGAGATCGCCGAGGGCGGCGAAGCAGAGCCCCACCGTCCCCGCGTACGCGGCGATCACGCCGATGATCAGGTTGCGGCCGAGGTTCTTGGTGTAACGGCTGTCGTCATCGTCCACTACGATGTCCCTTCAGAGATGATGAATCTGTAAATTCATCATAGCCATGGATCTGCTGGGGAGGCCACACACACGATGACGGCGACGACGAACAACTCAGAGCTCCGAGCGTGGGTCGAGGACTGGGTGGGACTGCTCCAGCCCGACGCGGTGCACTGGTGCGACGGAAGCGCCAGCGAGTACGACGAGCTGTGCCTGACCTTGGTCGATTCCGGCACCCTCGAGCAGCTCAACGGTGCCAAGCGCCCCTCCAGCTACCTCGCCCTGTCCGACCCCGGCGACGTCGCCCGGGTCGAGGACCGCACCTTCATCTGCTCCACCCGGGCGATCGACGCTGGACCCACCAACAACTGGCGTGACCCCACCGAGATGAAGGAGATCCTTCGCGGCCACTACCGGGGGGCGATGCGCGGTCGCACCCTGTACGTGGTGCCGTTCTCGATGGGTCCGCTCGGATCGCCGATCGCCCACATCGGCGTTCAGCTCACCGACTCGGCCTACGTCGCCGCCTCGATGCGGATCATGACCCGCATGGGACAGGGTGTCCTCGACGTGCTCGGCGACGGCACCTGGGTGCCGTGTGTCCACTCCGTCGGCTACCCGCTCATCGACGCCGACGGCACCAGACGCGACGACGTCGCCTGGCCCTGCGACGCCGACAACAAGTACATCAGCCACTTCCCCGACACCCGAGAGATCTGGAGCTACGGCTCCGGCTACGGCGGCAACGCCCTGCTCGGCAAGAAGTGCTTTGCCCTGCGCATCGCCTCGACCATGGCCCGTGACGACGGCTGGATGGCCGAGCACATGCTCATCCTCGGCATCACGTCACCGGACGGCGAGAAGACCTACGTCGCCGCCGCGTTCCCCTCGGCGTGCGGCAAGACGAACATGGCCATGCTCATCCCCACCATCCCGGGATGGACGGTCGAGACCATCGGGGACGACATCGCCTGGATGAAGTTCGGCGACGACGGCCGCCTCTACGCCATCAACCCCGAAGCCGGATTCTTCGGCGTCGCCCCCGGCACCGGGCCCGAAACCAACCCCAACGCCATCGCCACCCTCACCGAGAACTGCATCTTCACCAACGTCGCCCGCACCGACGACGGCGATGTCTGGTGGGAGGGACTCACCGACGAGCCCCCTGCCCACCTCACTGACTGGAAGGGCAACGACTGGACACCCGAATCCGGCACCCCGGCAGCCCACCCCAACTCCCGCTTCGCCGCCCCGGCGGCCCAGTGCCCCTCGATCGCCCCCGAATGGGAAGACCCCGCCGGCGTTCCGATCTCGGCGATCCTGTTCGGCGGCCGCCGTGCCACCAACGTTCCCCTCGTCACCGAGAGCTTCGATTGGGAGCACGGTGTGTTCCTCGGCTCGATCATGAGCTCCGAAAAGACCGCGGCGGCGGCCGGCACCGTCGGTGAAGTCCGCTTCGACCCCTTTGCCATGCTCCCGTTCATCGGCTACAACGCCGGCGACTACATGCAGCACTGGCTCGACATCGGCCACGCCGCCCACGCCGGCAAGCTCCCGAGGCTCTACTGGGTCAACTGGTTCCGCAAGGACGACGACGGCTCGTTCCTCTGGCCCGGCTACGGCGAGAACAGCCGGGTCCTCAAGTGGATCGTCGAGCGCGTCCACGGAACCACGGCGGCGATCGACACCGCCATCGGCCGGGTTCCCGCCGCCAGCTCGCTCGACACCAACGGTCTCGACATCGACCCCCGCACCGTCACCCAACTCCTTCGAGTCGATGCCAAGGCTTGGCAGGCCGAGATCCCCCTGATCGAGGCTCACTACAAGTTCCTCGGCGAACGTCTGCCGCCGCAGCTCGCCGACCAGCTCAGCGCTCTCGAGAAGCGCCTCGCCGGCACCGCGTGATGTCGACCGACAGCGCCCCGGTCGCGTCGACTGTGTCACCACGCAGCTCCGGCTCGGCAACCCGCCTCCAGCGTGAACCACGAACCACCTCACCGAGTCGGCGGCCGCCGACCCGGTAGACCCTGCACACTGTCCTGCGAACACCGACGAGGAGAACCCCGATGCCCGACGCGTTGATCATCGATGCCTGCCGCACACCGCGCGGCATCGGCAAGCAAGGCAAGGGCGCGCTCGCTCACCTGCACCCACAACACCTCGCATCAACCGTGCTGCACGCATTGGTCGAACGGAACGGCTTCAACACCGCAGACGTCGACGACGTCGTCTGGGGCACCAGCTCCCAGGTGTGCGAACAGAGCGGCGACCTCGGACGCATGGCCGTCCTCGACGCCGGCTACGACACCAAGGCCAGCGGCGTGACCCTCGACCGCTTCTGCGGCTCCGGGATCACCGCCACCAACATCGCCGCCAACGCCGTCATGGCCGGCATGGAGCACCTGGTGGTCTCCGGCGGCACCGAGATGATGTCGCTCCCCAAGAAGGGGCTCCTCCCGATGGGCGCCAACAACGCCCACCTCCAGGAGCTTCACCCCCAACCTCACCAAGGCGTCTGTGCGGACGCCATCGCCTCTCTCGAAGGCATCTCCCGCGATGCGCTCGACGAACAAGCTGCCGAGTCACAGGCCCGCGCCGACCGAGCGATCCGCGAGGGCCGGTTCGACCGGGGCCTCATCCCCGTGTTGAACCTCGACGGCACTGTCGCCCTGGATCACGAGGAGTTCCCCCGCCCGTCCACGACGGTCGAGACGCTGGCCGCGCTCGAACCGTCCTTCGCTGCTGTGGCTGACTACCGACACAGCGACGACGCCCCGACCTATCGCGAGCTCGTCGCCCGCAAGTTCCCCGACCTGCACATCGAACACGTCCACCACGCCGGGAACTCCTCCGGCGTCGTCGACGGCGCCGCGGCCGTACTCATCGCCAGCGAGGGCTACGCCAAGGCGCATGGTCTGCGACCCCGAGCCCGCATCGTGGCCACCGCGAACATGGGCGACGATCCGACGCTGATGCTCAACGCCCCGGTGCCCGCCGCCCGCAAGGTGTTGGAGACGGCCGGGTTGAAGCTCTCGGACATCGACCTGTTCGAGGTCAACGAAGCCTTCGCGGTCGTCACCGAGAAGTTCATGCGGGATCTCGATCTCGACCGTGACAAGGTCAACGTCAACGGCGGAGCCATGGCCCTCGGGCATCCGATCGGGGCGACCGGAGCGATGCTCATCGGCACTGTCCTCGACGAGCTCGAACGACGCGACCAGCAGTTCGGACTCATCACCATGTGCGCCGGCGGCGGAATGGCCCCCGCGATCATCATCGAACGGGTCTAGTTCGACGGCTCAGGCAGAGCCACCGCACGCGACTCGAACGACCTTGTCGCGGCTTCGATGGCCAGCGACGACCTCGATGGCGCGCTCGGCGACGCCGAGGTGGTCTGCCAGCACGCGGCGCAGTGCCTCGTTCGCTCGCCCGTCCACCGGCACCGCTGTCACCCGAACGAGGAGGCGTCCCGCTCGTTCACCGTCCACGATGTTGCGGGGCGACCGCGGGATGACCCGGATCGCCAAGTCGTAGGACGAAGGCTTCGTCACGTGGTGAGGATATGGCGGTGGAGGTGAGCCCTGTGCCTGCCACGATTGCCCTGCTCAGGGACGCAAGGCGACCTCTCGAACGGTTCCCCGACGCGATGGACGTCTCGGTCCGGGAACGTCGCTCGGAGATTGGCCGACCTTGCTCCCTCGGAGCCACTGTGGGCCAGATCCGAACGCAGTTCCTCACCGAGTCGATCCTCCATCCGCAGCGCGGCGGCGACTACTTCAAGAAGCGGGACGTTGTGTTGTCGGCGAGGACCTTGCCGCCCGTCTGGCAGGTGGGGCAGTACGCGACGGTGTAGCGGACGTACTCCACCGACCGGATGGCATCGCCGCACACCGGGCACGCCTCGCCGACCCGGTGGTGCACGTTGCCCGGACGGTCGGCGGACGAGCTCATCTCCGTGAGCCCCCGCTCGTAGGCCAGTCCTTCCGCCACGCACACCTGGATGGCCTCGACGAGTGCGTCGACCTCGTCGTCGGTGAGCTTCGAGGTGCTGGCGAAGGGGGAGAGCTTGGCGCGGTGGCACACCTCGTTGGCCAGGCGCCGGCCCAGACCGGCGATGCGGTGCTGGTCGCGCAGGAAGCCGTGGAGGCGCGTGGACTGCTCGGCGAGCAGGGTGCGCATCGTGGCGGCATCGACCTTGTCGGCATCAGGGCCGAGGGCATCGAGGGGCGGTTGGGTCTCGGGGTCGCCCTCGACGATCCAGACGCCGGCCTTCCGCTCGGTGCCCTGCTCGGTGAGGAGCAGGGCTCGGCCGTCGGTGAACCTCCAGCGTGCCTGCCCGCCGCGGGGCTTGGCGGCCTGCTTCTCGTCGGGCTTGAGGCGCCCGCCCTGCATCAGGTGCACGACGAAGGTGACGGTGCCGAAGTCGGCCAGGAGCTGCTTGCCCCGCCGACCGATGAACACCAGTGACTGCCCGTAGGCCGCATCCGGGGCCGGCGCGAACGTCTTCAGGGCCGTGAACGCGATCGGGGTGAACCGCTCGAGGACGGCGCCGGAGAACTCGGCGTCGAGCCGTTCCGCATGAGCTTGGACCTCGGGGAGCTCAGGCACGTGCTCGGCCTACCACGCCACCGCGGCGCGAGCGTCGCGGAAGACGTCGTCGATCCCGGCGAGCACGGCGGCGTTGGCGAGGAGGGCCCGGAGGTCGCCGCCCACCTTGAGCCGACCCTCCATGAACGCGGCCTGCGCGGCGAGCGCCCCGGACGCGATGGCCCGGGCCGTGTCGATGTCCTGGCGGAACGACACGTCGGCGTCGTCGACCCGACCCTCGACGATCTCGACCCGACCGCCGCCCAGCCGGATGGCGAAGGCCACCTCGTCCGGACCCTCGCCGATGACCTCCTGCACGACGAGCGCCAGGTCGGGTGGCACGGAGGCGCCCGCGGCGCCGCGGCGCAGCGCCTCGAACCACTCGGGGGACAGGAACTCGACCACGGACGGCGACGCTACCGCCGGTCGGGGCGCGGCCCGGCGGTCAGGCGCCGATGATGCGACGGAGGACGGACGGCCGCTCGCCCGCGCGTTGGGCGTCGCGAGCGCGGCGGTCCTCGGCCGCCCGCTGCCGGGCTTCGACCTGGTGGTGGTGGGCCAGGGCTTCGTTGAGGTGGTGCATCGTCGACCTCCTCCACGGCGGGTCGTCCGGCCGGAGCCGGTGGTCGTTCGTCGAGGTCAGTGTCGTCGGTGTCGCCGGCGGTGGCCATGCCATTTCCGGTCGTCGCGCGTGCGATCACCGCCAACGCGGACCACTACGGTCGGCGGGATGCACGAGATCGCAACCGGTGCCAAGGTCTTCGACCATGCGCCCGTCCGGGGAACGTTCATGCCGATGGAAGGGCCCGACGACGTCCTGGCCCTGATGGACAGTGGTGCCGAGGGAGTGGTGGTGCTCGTGCGGGATGCCGGCGCCACGTTCCTCGCGCCGATCTACCACGAGCTCACCGCCATCATCTGCACGAGCGGCACCGTCCGCAGCCACATCGGCATCGTGAGCCGCGAGTTCCAGGTGCCCTGCGTGATGGGCTGCCAGTTCACCGGCGACGAACCGGCCGCCGGCACCGAGGTGGAGCTCGACTGCTCCGGCGACCACGCCATCGTCCGTGCCTGAGCGCACCCGCAGCAGCGAGGAAGCGGTGGCCACCGCCAACCGCCTCATCGAGTACCACGGTCCGATCTCGAAGGCCCTCACCGAGGAGCGCACCTCGCTCGAGAGCGCCCTCATCCCGGTCACGGCCTACATCGTGGTGGCCTGCGCCGAGACGTTCCTCCGCTACCCGGAGATGATGCGCCGCATCGACGCCGCCATGCCCGCCGAGGAGATCGGCCGTCGAGCCCGGCGTCCCGGCTGCCAGGTCGACCCTTGCTACCTGTGGTCGATCGCCAACTTCTACCTGCTGGGCCGGAAGATCATGGCCATGCTCGACCCCGAGGCCGACGACCCCGAAGATGCCGCCACGGTGCTCGACTTCTGGGAGCGGGCCGCGCTGGCCTACCGCGGCGACGACGGCACCCGGCAGGCCTGGGACACGGGGACCGCTCACCCCTACGACGCCGAGCTCGTCGAGCGGCTGCTCGCCGGAGTGGAGCCGATCACGGGTGACGAGCAGCGCGACGAGGTGAAGCGCTTCAGCGCCACCCTCGTGAACTACCTGTTCCTCCTCTACTTCGACACGAGGGCCGGCTACGGCGACACCGGTCCGTACCCCATCCCCGGCCAGCCGGGACGGTCGCTGCTGGTCCGCGACTTCTACCGCCTGTCGCAGAGCGACTTCTGGTGGTCCGACGTGGCGGCCGACGTGCCGTACCACCACCTCACCGCGGCCATGGTGCTCGAGGGCGTGGACACCACGATCACCGACTTCGGCACGTCGAACCACACGCCCGAGGACTACCTCGACCACCTCGTGGGCTTCGGCCTGTACACCACCGACGGCATGGCCCCCGGGGAGCTGCGGGCCGTGCCACCGCAGGAGTACGGGCCCATCATCGCGGCGGTGCGCAAGGCGCAGAGCCAGCACTACCGCAACATCGCAGGGATGACCCGGGACGAGAAGATCCGAGCCGGGGCCTACGTGTACTTCACGTTCCTCCGCCCCTTCGCGGAGGAGGCCGGGATCGCCGACGAGCTCGACTGGACGGTGCCGCGCGACCTCCCGTCGCACGTCTACGAGTTCATGTCGGCCATGCAGGGCGAGAACGCCGGCGTCCCCGACGAGGGCGCCTACTACGCGAGCTACCCGGCATGACCCTCGAGCTGGCTCCGTCCGACGAGCACGCCCATCCGCCGGGCGACGAGCGGCTCTGGGGTGAGAGCTGGTACTTCGACTTCAGCACGCGCGAGGGCGACCTCGGCGGCTACGTCCGGCTCGGGCTCTACCCGAACCTGGGCGTGGCCTGGTACTGGGCGTGCCTGGTGGGGGAGGGCCGGCCCCTCGTCACGGTGATCGACCACACCGTGGCGCTGCCGAAGGGGCGGTCGCTCGAGATCCGGGCCGACGGGCTCTGGGCCGACCACACCGTGGAGACGCCCTTCGACCACATGAGCCTCGGGTGCGAGGCCTTCGCCGTGCAGGTGGAGGATCCGGCCGAGGTGTACGGCGACCTCCGTGGGGACCGCGTCCCGTTCGGCCTGGACCTCGAGTGGGAGACCGACGGCGGCGTGTACCCGTGGATCGGCACCACCCGCTACGAGGTCCCCTGCACCGTCCACGGTGAGATCCTCGTGGGCGACGAGCAGATCGAGTTCGACGGGATCGGACAGCGCGACCACAGCTGGGGCGTGCGCGACTGGTGGAACCCGGCGTGGGTGTGGACCGCCGGTTGGCTCGACGACGGCACCCGCTTCCACACCACGCGGCTGCGGATCCCGGGCCTGGAGGAGTTCGCGCCGGGCTACGTGCAACCGCCGGGCGAGCCGATGCAGCAGATCGAGGTGTGCGCCGCCGACGAGGTGGTCGACGGGAACGGGTTCCCGATCTCGGCCAACCTCTCGTGCGGCCCCCTCGACCTGGCCATCGAGCCGGTGGCCTACTCGCCGGTGCACCTGGTGGACGACGACGGCTCCGGACCGCGACACGCACGCTTCCCGCGGGCCCTCTGCCGCTTCGAGGCCGCCGACGGGCGCCGAGGCGTGGGCTGGACGGAGTGGAACCAGCCGCCCGTCGGCTGACGCCGCGCTCGCGCGGTCAGGTCGGTTCGGCTCGCACGGTCCGCACCTTGCGGACGACGAGCCACAGCGCCGCGAGGGCCAGCAGGCCGACGACGGCATAGCTGATCGGCTGCACCCAACCCTCGACCCGTTCCCACCGGTTGCCGAGCTGGTAGCCGGCCCCGATGAAGAGGGCGTTCCATACGCCGCTGCCGACGGCGGTGAGCAGCGTGAACCGGGCGAGGGGCATGCGCTCGACGCCAGCCGGGACCGACACGACGCTGCGGACGAGCGGGACGCACCGACCGAGGAGCACCACCCGCTCGCCGTGGCGTTCGAAGAACCGTTCCCCCCTGGTCAGGTCGGACGCGCTGAAGAACGGGAACCAGCGAGCTTCGGCCAGGGAGCGCAGCCGCTCCTGGCCGAGCAGGGCGCCGATGCCGTAGAGCACCCAGGCGCCGATCAGGGCGCCCAGGGTGGCGGCGACCCACGCCAGCACCACGTTCACGTCGCCTCGCGAGGCGCTGAACCCGGCGAAGGGGAGGATGACCTCGGAGGGGATCGGCGGGAAGGCGGTCTCGAGGGCGACGAGTGCACCCACGCCGGGGGCACCGATCCGTTCGATGACGTCGACGACCCAGCCGGCCAGGCCGCCGACCTCCTCCGCGGCGAGCAGGACGCTCACCCTTGCGACAGCAGCTTGCGGTTCTTGACCTGGGCCTTCACGTAGTCACGGTTCATCCAGGCGATGAAGTCGATCGAGATCTCCTTCGGGCACGCCTCCTGGCACTCACCGTGGTTGGTGCAGGAACCGAAGTAGTCCTCCATGGTGTCGACCATGGCCACCGTGCGCTGGTAGCGCTCGGCCTGGCCCTGCGGGAGCAGGTTGAGGTGGTTGAGCTTGGCCGAGGTGAACAGCTGGGCGGCGCTGTTGGGGCAGGCCGCCACGCAGGCGCCGCAACCGATGCAGGCGGCGGCGTCCATGGCGGCGTCGGCCACCTCCTTCGGCACCGGCGTGAGGTTGGCCTCGGGTGCCGAACCGGTGGGGGCGGTGATGAACCCACCGGCCTCGACGATCCGGTCGAGTGGCGACCGGT
>JALYWQ010000214.1 GCA_030852625.1 Actinomycetota bacterium | reverse complement strand
ATCGAGCCCGGCCTGATCGGACGGTGCGACATCCCCGACGGCGTGCTGCGACGGGTCGTGATCGAGACCGCGTCGCGCGCCGCCGACCCGGCCGGCTCGAGCGAGCGGGTCGACCTCGCCACCCAGTAGCGCTCGTCGGCCGTCGGCGCTCAGGCCAGGGTCTTCAGGCGGGACACCGCTTCGGTGAGCACCTCGGTGCGCTTGCAGAAAGCGAAGCGCACCAGCGACCGCCCGGTGGCGGGATCGGCGTAGAACACCGAGCTGGGGATGGCCACCACGCCGCACCGCTCCGGGAGCGAGCGGCAGAAGGCCATGGCGTCGTCCTCGCCGATCGAGCGGACGTCGACGGTGGCGAAGTAGGTGCCCTGGGGCCGGTGGATCTCGAAGCCAGCTGCGGCCAAGCCTTCGCACAGGAGGTCGCGCTTGGCGAGGAGGTCGGTGCGAAGTTCGTCGTACACCTCATCGCCCAGACCCAGACCCAGCGCGACCGCGGGCTGGAACGGCCCGGCGTTGACGAAGGTGAGGAACTGCTTGGCCGTCTGCACGGCGCTGACGAGCTCCCGAGGGCCGGTGATCCACCCGACCTTCCAGCCGGTGCAGGAGAAGGTCTTGCCGGCCGAGCTGATCGTGAGGGTGCGCTCCGCCATGCCCGGGAACCCCGCCAGCGGCCGGTGGACGCCGTCGAACACCAGGTGTTCGTACACCTCGTCGGTGACCGCGATGAGGTCGTGGTCGATGCAGAGGCGAGCCAGGCCCTCGAGCTCCTCGGTGGAGCACACCTTGCCCGTGGGGTTGTGCGGCGTGTTGAGCAGCAAGAGCCGGGTCTGCGGGGTGATGGCCGCCGCCACGGCGTCGAGGTCGATGGCGAGGTCGGGGTGCTCGAGGGTGACCGGCCGCAGGGTCGCGCCGGCCATGGCGACCGCGGCGCCATAGGAGTCGTAGGTGGGCTCGAAGGCCACCACCTCGTCGCCCGGTTCGCAGAGCGCCAGCATGGCCGCCGCGATGGCTTCGGTGGCCCCGGCCGTCACCAGGACCTCACCGTCGGGGTCGACGTCGAGATCCCAGAAGCGACGCTGGTGCTCGGCGATGGCCTGCCGGAGCTCCGGGGTGCCCGGCCCCGGTGGGTACTGGTTCCTGCCGGAGCGGATGGCGTGGACCGCCGCATCGAGCACCTCGGGCGGACCATCGGTGTCCGGGAAGCCCTGGCCGAGGTTGATGGCCCCGGTCCGCACCGCCAACGCCGACATCTCGGCGAAGATGGTGGTGCCGAACGCCGCCAAGCGACGGTTGAGCGCTGGCTCCCGTCGCATGGCGGCGTCCTCAGGCCTTCGTGCTCAGAGCTTCGGGGCGAAGCGCTGGCCGGCGTCGAGCCGGATCGTGCCGCCGTTGAGCATCGGGTTCTCGATGATGGCGATGGCCAGCTTGGCGAACTCGTCGGGCCGCCCCATGCGCTTCGGGAACGCGGCGTCCTTGGTGAGGCTGGCCTCGAACTCGTCGGGGATGCCGGCGGTGAGGCCGGTGGCGAACAGGCTCGGGGCCACGGCGAGGCAGCGGATGCCCATCGAGCCGAGGTCACGAGCCATGGTCAGCGCCATGCCCGCGATGCCGGCCTTGGCCGCGGTGTAGGCCACCTGGCCGATCTGGCCCTCGAAGGCTGCGATCGATGCGGTGTTGATCATCACACCGCGCTCGCCGTCCTCGTTGGGCTCGCCCTGCGACATGTGGAAGGCCATGAGGCGGTTCACGTTGAACGAGGCGATCAGGTTGAGCTCGACCACGCGGCGGAACTCGTCGAGCGGGTGCGGCCCTTCCTTCGTGAGGGTGCGGATGGCCACGCCACCGCCGGCGGTGTTCACGCCGATGTGGAGCCCGCCGAGGATCTCGACACCCTCGTTGATGGCGGCCTCGACGCCGGTGTCGTCCATGACGTCGACCGGGAGGAAGGACCCACCGAGCTCCTTGGCCACGGTGGCGCCGTCGGATGCCTCACGGTCGAGGATGACGACCGAGCCGCCGCCCTTCACGAGGCGCTCGGCGGTGGCCTTGGCCATGCCGGAGGCGCCTCCGACGATGATGGCCTTGCTGCCCTTGATCTCCATGGTGGTGTGCTCCTACGAACTCGGTGTCCTCAAATTGGTTCGCTGATCGTAGGGCTACTGCTCGGTGGGACCCGAAAACCGCGGTTCGCGCCGTTCCTGGTGCGAGGCCAGGCCCTCCCGGGCGTCGGGGCCGGCAAAGCCGATCATCTCGTAGGCCAGCGACGCATCGAGGATGGCGGACTGGGCCCGGTACCAGTGGTTCAGCGTCTGCTTCGTGTATCGCAGCGCGGCCTGAGCGCCCACGGCCAGCTGCTCCGCGATCTCGAGGGCCCGGGTCTGCACCTGGTCGTCCTCGACGCACACCGACACCAGACCGATGCGCTCGGCCTCCTCGCCGGTGAGCGTGTCGCAGGTCAGCAGGTAGAACTTGGCCTTGGCCATGCCGCACAGCAACGGCCAGCAGATGGCCGCGTGATCGCCGGCCGCCACGCCGAGCCGGGTGTGCCCGTCGATCAGCCGTGCGGTTCGACCCACCACCGACACGTCGGCCAGCAACCCGGCGGCCAGGCCAGCCCCGACGGCGGGCCCGTGCATGGCCGACACGATCGGCTTCGAGCAGTTGATGACGTTGAACACGAGGTCCCGCGCCTCGCGCATCGTGCGGAGCCGTACGGCGTAGTCGTCCATGATCCCAGCGATCAGCTCGAAGCTCCCCCCGGCCGAGAACCCCTTCCCCGCCCCCTGCAGCAACGCCACGTTGGTGTCGGGGTCCTTGTCGATCACCGTCCACACGTCGGCCAGCTGCCGATGCACCTCCGGCCCCACCGAGTTGAGCCCCGGCCCGTCGAGGGTGATGCGCAGCACGCTGTCGCTGGGACGGTCGAAGGTGAGGCCGCTGAACTCGGCGTACCGGTCGGAGGTATCGGTCATGCCCCCGGTTCTACCGCGCTGCCGTCGACCGAGCGCCGCAAGCGAGGGCCGCGCTTCATCCGCTCCAGAGCTTGGCGATGGCTTCTCGGCGTTGGCGGCGATCGAGGCCTCGTAGGTCGGCGGAGCCGAGCTCGGTGACGATGATCTCGATGTCGTGGGCAGGGGTGGAGGCAGGGACCGAGAGGCGGTCGACGAGCGTGGGGTGGCCGCCGCGCACCGTCGGCACGAGCAGCATGCTCAGGCCAGTGGCCGACCGCACTGCCCCCGCGGCGTAGTCGGGGTGGCCGCCGATGCCGGCGATGGCCGAACCGCCGGCCGACTCGACGTTGACCTGGCCGTCGAGGTCGACCTCGAGCGCGGTGTTCACGGCGCAGAACGGCGGGGTGTCGGCCGAGAGCCGGTTGAAGTCGTGGGTGCGCTCGAGGCGGTCGACGTCGACCCGGCCCCGGCACCAGTCGTAGAGCTCGGCCCCGCCGGCGACGTACGGCGCGAGCGGCCGGCCGAGCAGCAGGCCCCGTCGGTCGAGGTCGATCACGCTGTCGGTGAGGATCCCGGTGTCGATGCCGATCGCCGTGACCGCGGCGTCGAGCACGGCGTCGCCGATCGCCCCGGGCGCGTACTGGATGCGGCAGCCCTCGGGGAGCCAGCGGACGGCCTCGGACGCGACGGCGCGGGCGACGTCATCCGGCGTCCCCCACCTCAGCGGAGTCGGCGGGAGGTCGGACGAGCCGACGATGACCACGTCGGCATCGGCGACGGCGGGGCCGACGTCGAGCACCGGCGACCCCGGTCGTTCGAGCACCGCGACGCGGTTGGCGGCTTCGATGGCAGCGCGCGACCAGCCCCCTTCGGTCGTGCAACGAAGTCCGCCGTCGCTCCCCCGCCCGAGCGAGACGATGAACAGGTCGGGGCGCAGGAACCCGCGCACCAGGCCCGGGGCGCTCCCGAGGCGGCACGGCAGGTAGTGCACCTCACCGGCGTCGATCGGCTTCCGCAGCGCGTAGCCGCCCATGAACGTGCGCACCGACGCGAACGCGCTGAGGTCGAGGCCGTCGAGCGGCGCCGGCGCCCACCCGAGCAGCAGCTCCACACCACCGGCAGCTCGTGCGGCGTCGCTCAGCTCCCCCAGCAGCGGGATCGGGCAGCCCGAGCCGTCGCCAACGGCCACCCGGCAGCCGGGCGTGACGAGCTCGGCGAGGGTCCCGGACACTGCGGCGACCGTAGCCGGGGTCGCGGCGAGCTCAGACGGGACCTAGTTCAGAGACGAGATGACATGAGGTGCTGGAGGACTCGCCGCGCGATCCGACCGCGACGACAGCGCCGAGCAGCTAGCTGCGGTGGCGACGTTCGAGCGCCGGCGGCCAACAGCCGGGCGGGTACCAGTTGCCGTCGATCCACCAGCCGCCCCGGGCGTGGGGGTCGGACGAGGTGGACGGCGCATGGTGACCGCTCGACGAGGAGGCTGCCTGTACGTGAGATGAAGGCATGGCCCCATGCTGCGCCCCCGTCGGGGCACGTTCCATGGGCCGTTCGACCTGTTTCCGGCGGTATCACCGCAAACCGCCCGAAGCCGTGTGCCAGCATGCTCACCCCGGTCGGTCCCACCGGCCCCGGATGGAAGGCGTCGTCGGGTGAAGCTCGGGTTCTCGTCGATGAACACCCCCGAGGACGAGCGGCCCGACGTGCTCGCCCGGGCCCTCGAGGAGCGGGGCTACGAGTCGTTCTGGATCGGCGAGCATCCGCACATCCCGGTCGACCGGCGCACCCCGTACCCCGCCGGTGGGGAGATGCCCGACCAGTACAAGCGGATGATGGATCCGTTCGTGAGCCTCACCGCGGCGGCCGCCGCCACCGAGTCGCTCGTCGTGGGCACGAGCGTGGCCCTCCCCCTCGAGCACGATCTCTTCGCCCTCGCCAAGGCCGTGGCCACCCTCGACCACCTCTCCGGTGGCCGGTTCGAGTTCGGCGTCGGCGTCGGGTGGAACGAAGAGGAGCTGGCCAACCACCGACCCGACATCCCATGGAAGCAGCGCTACCGCGCCCTCGCCGAGTGCGTGGAGGCCCTGCGGACCCTCTGGACCGAGGACGAGGCACGGTTCCAAGGCCGCTTCTTCGCCTTCGACGCGGTCTGGTCGTTCCCCAAGCCGGTCACCACGCCCCACCCGAGGCTGCTCTGCGGCATGGCCGGGCGCCTCGGCACCGAGCACGCGGTGGCCTGGGCCGACGGGTGGCTCCCGATGGACGTGGCCCTCGGCGACGTGGCCAAGCGCGTCGCTCGGTTCCGCGAGGCGGGGGCTGCCGCCGGGCGGGCCGACGTCCCCATCTCCATGGTCACCTGGGGCGACCCCACCCTCGACACCCTCAAGGGCTACCGCGACCTCGGCATCGAGCGGGTGCTGCTCGGTCCGGCCCGCGACGGCTGGGCCGATCCGGCATCG
>JALYWQ010000212.1 GCA_030852625.1 Actinomycetota bacterium | reverse complement strand
CCTCACGCCCGACTGAGGACCGACCTCCCCCTCAGCGATGCCAACCCGGGGGGCCGCGGTTGCCGGAAACCGCAACCCTCGCCCCCAGGTTCGCTGGGGTTCAGGGGTTCAGTCGTCGCCGCGGGTGGGGCGACGACGGTCGGCCTTGCGGGCCGACTGGCGCTTCTTCGTCTCGAGCCGGCGCTGCACTGCGGCCTTGGACGGCTTGCTCGGTCGGCGGGGAGGCTCCACCTTCAACGCGTCCACCAGCTTGGCGACCAACCGGGCCCGGGCCTTGTCGCGGTTGCGGGCCTGCGACCGCTCGTCCGACGACGCCGCCCGCACCTCCGGACCGAGGCGCTCGAGCAGGCGAGCTCGCTGGCGGGGGCCGATCGACGGTGAGCCGGCGATGTCGAACCGCACCTCGGCGCGAGTGTCGGAGGTGTTGACGTGCTGGCCGCCCGGTCCACCCGAGCGGGTGAAGCGCCACGACAGCTCGGATTCGGGGATCCGAAGGCTGCCCGACACCCGCAGGTAGCCCGGCTCGTCGACCATCGGCTCAGCGTAGGGTCAGCGCCATGGCCGATCCCGAGCTCCCCTCCCCCGAGGCGTGGCTGGCGGCGTTCGCCGAACAGCTCGGCGTGCTCGCGCCCGACGCCGCCACGATCGAGACCCTGCTCGACCTCGCCGGCGTCGCCGCCCACGCCTCGGCCCGGCAAGCCGCGCCCATCGCCTGCTGGCTCGTCGGCCAGGCCGGCCTGTCCCCCGACGAAGCCCTCGCCAAGGCCCGCGCCACCCGAGCCTGAGACGAGCGAGCTCGCGACGGATCCGACACATCCCTGTGTCGCCGGCATCGCGAGTCGGCTTCGCTCGGCGCGGTAAAAGCGGACGTGGCCGAACCGGAGCTGGTTGCGGCGGAGGTAGCCTCACCCGGATGAGCTCCCCGGTCGCGTCCTCGTTCCTCCGGAGCTCGTGACCTCGGAGGCGGCGCGGGTGCCGGCAGCGTGACCGCGCTCCTCTGCCTCCACCTCGTCGCCGGCCTGGCCTGCATCACCGGCGGCGAACGGATCGGACGAGCGGTCTACGCGCTCGGCGCCGCGCCGCTCGTCGCCACCCTGGGCTGGTTGGCGTTCCAGCTCCCCGACGTCCTCGACGGGGACCCCGTCACCGAGCACCGGCCCTGGGTGTCCACCCTCGGGTTGGCCCTCGACTTCCGCCTCGACGGCTTCGCGGCGCTGATGCTCCTCCTCGTGAGCGGCATCGGCCTGGCGGTGTTCGTGTACGCAGCGGCCTACGACAAGCCCGGCGAAGGCGTGGCCCGCCAGATGGGCCTGCTCACGATCTTCGCGGGAGCCATGACGGGACTGGTGGTCGCCGACGACCTACTGGTGCTCGTCACGTGCTGGGAGCTCACCTCCATCACGTCGTACTTCCTCATCGGCAACCGCCACCGCTCGCCCCGGGCCCGCGCCGCAGCCCTCCACGCCCTCCTCATCACCGGCGCCGGCGGCATGTGCCTTCTCGCCGGCGCCGTCCTGCTCGGTCGGACCGCAGGCACGATGCAGGTGAGCGAGATCCTCGCCGACCCGCCCGGTGGCGTCGGCGCCGCGCTCATCCTGCTCCTGCTCGGTGCGTTCACGAAGTCGGCCCAGTACCCGTTCCACGGGTGGCTGCCCGGAGCGATGATCGCCCCCACCCCGATCAGCGCCTATCTCCACTCGGCGACGATGGTGAAGGCCGGTGTGCTCCTCATCGCCCGCCTGGCCCCAGCCTTCGCCACCTACGGCTGGTGGCGGCCGTGCGTGCTCGGGGTCGGTGCCGTCACCATGCTCGGCGGCGGCGTGCGGGCTCTCCGCCAGCACGACCTCAAGCTGCTCCTCGCCTTCGGCACCGTGAGCCAGCTCGGCTTCCTCGTGGTGCTCGCCGGCATGGGGACGCCCGAGGCCACGGTGGCGGCGTGCGTGCTGCTCCTCGCCCACGGCGCGTTCAAGGCCAGCCTGTTCTTCGTGGTCGGCATGCTCGACCACGAGCTCGGCACCCGGGACCTGCGGGAGCTACCCGTGTTGGGACGAGCCTGGCGACCCGTCGCGGTGGTCACGGTCGTGGCGGCGGCGTCGATGGCGGGGGTACCGCTCGTGTTCGGCTTCATCGCCAAGGAGGCGGCCTACGAGGCGCTGGCCCGCGGGACGCTGTCCTCCGGCGCCCTCCTGCTCGCCGCGGTCGTCACCGGGTCGATGCTCACCGCCGCCTACAGCTGGCGCTTCGCGTGGGGGATCCTCGGCGAACCGCGCCGCCGCACCCTCGAGCTGGACGCCGAGCGGGCCGCGGCAGCCGAGCGGCGGCCCGCCGCGGGCCTCGTCGGACCGGCCCTCGTCCTCGCCGGCCTCACCCTCGTCGTGGGGGTGGTGCCGGGCATCGCCGATCGGCTCGTCGACGGCGCCGCCCGCGCCCTCGACGGGCGGACCGACCACGTGCACCTCGCCCTGTGGCACGGCTGGGGTGCGCCGATCGCCCTCACCGCGCTCACGTTCCTCGGCGCCGCGCTCATCGTCGTCGTGCTGCCGCAGGCGATCGCCCTCCGCGAGCGGGGCCCCGACCTGTGGACCAGCGGCGACGCCTACCGCCTGCTGCTGCGGGGGCTGAACCGTGGCTCCGACCGCATCACCGGCGTGGTGCAGAGCGGTTCCCTCCCGGTGTACGCGGGCGTGATCCTCGCCACCGCGGCCCTCCTGCCCACCGCCGCGCTGCTGTTCCAGGGTGACCTGCGCACCTGGCCCGACTTCGTCAACGCTCCCGCCCACCTCGCCATCGGGGCCCTCCTCCTCGGCGCCGCGCTCGCCGCGGCCACGATCCGGCGTCGCCTGTCGGCGGTGCTGTTCCTCGGCTTGGCCGGCTACGGCATGGCCGGGCTGTTCGTGATCCAGGGCGCGCCGGACCTGGCCCTCACCCAGGTCACCGTGGAGACCCTCTCGACGGTGCTGTTCGTGCTGGTGCTGCGGCGCCTGCCGGTGAACTTCGAGCCGAAGTCGACCACCCGCATCCGGGCCCTGCGCATCGTCGTGGCGTCGGCGGTGGCCGCCGGCGTCTTCTTCTTCGCCCTGCAGGTGGGCACCGTGCGCGACGAGACCCCGGTGACCGACGAGATCATCGAACGAGCCTTGCCAGACGGCAACGGTCGCAACGTCGTGAACGTGATCCTCGTCGACATCCGCGGCCTCGACACCCTCGGCGAGATCACCGTCCTCGCCACCGCGTCGATCGGGATGGTCGCTCTCGCCCGAGCCGGTCGGCGGCCCAACCGGCGGCGACCGGCTCCCACCGAGCCGGCCCCGACGGGAGCCGACGCCTGATGGAGCGCGTCCTCGTCCTCGACCGCTCGGTGCGGGTGGTGTTCCACCTCGTCCTCATCGGCTCGCTCTACCTGCTCTTCGCCGGCCACAACCAGCCCGGGGGCGGCTTCGTCGGCGGCCTCGTCGCCGGCGCTGCCATGGCCACCCGCTACGTCGCCGGCGGCATCGCCGAGGTGCGCGGCCTCACCCGCTTCGCGCCGTGGACGATCCTGGGCTCGGGGCTCGTGCTCTCGGTGAGCACGGCCATCATCCCGATCCTCTTCGGCCGCGAGGTGCTCCAGGCCAGCGTCCTCACCTGGGACGGGCCGGTGCTCGGCAAGGTGAAGGTCACCACCGCGCTCCCCTTCGACGTCGGCGTCTACCTGCTCGTCGTGGGCCTGGTGCTCATGATCTTCGAAGCCTTCGGCGACGATCCGCCCTCGCCCGACGAGCTGGTGGAGGATCGATCGTGACCGTCGTCCTCGCCGCCACCGCCGCCGGCCTCTTCGGCATCGGCACCTACCTCGTGCTCCAGCACACCCTGAGCCGCATCATCATCGGCCTGGCGCTCATCAGCCACGGCGGCAACGTGCTGCTCATGGCCTCCGGCCGACGCGGGGCGCCACCGCTGATCGGGTCCGGCGACGCCGACACCTTCGCCGACCCGCTGGCCCAGGCGCTGGCCCTCACCGCCATCGTCATCACCTTCGGCGTGAGCGCCCTCCTGCTCGCGCTCGCCTACCGCAGCTGGATCCTCAACCAGGAGGACGAGGTGCAGGACGACGTGGGCGACCGAGCCATCGCCCGCCACGGCCACGCCGACAAGGAGATCGCCGACGAGGAGATCGCGGCCGAGCCCGGCCCTGCCGCGGAGGTCGACGACGACGAGAACGGCCACAGCCCCCTCGCCGCCCCACCGACCGGCGGGACGCGCTCGTGAAGACCCTCCTCCCGCTCCCCCTGCTGCTGCCGATCCTCGGCGCCGCGGTGTCGATCCTCGGCGGACGCTCCCGCGCCTTCCAGCGGATCATCGGCATCACCGTGCTCAGCGCGTGCACCGGCGTGAGCATCGCCATCCTCGTGCTCGTCGACCGCGACGGCCCAGCCGCCGTGCAGGGCGGCGACTGGCCGGCACCGCTCGGCATCACGCTGGTGGCCGACCGCCTCACCGGGATCATGCTCACGGTGGCCTTCGCGATGCTCCTCGCCGTGCTGGTGTTCGCCATCGGCCAACCCGGCGCGGAGCGGGGTCACGTGGGCTTCCAATCCGTCTACCTCGTGCTGGCCGCCGGCGTGGCCGGGGCCTTCCTGGCCGGCGACCTGTTCAACCTGTTCGTGTCGTTCGAGATGATGCTCACGGCCAGCTACGTGCTGATGACGCTCGGCGGCACGCGCGCCCAGGTGCGGTCGGGCATGACCTACGTGGTGATCAGCTTGATCTCCTCGGCGCTGTTCGTCACCGCCATCGCCCTCATCTACACCGCCACCGGCACCGTGAACCTCGCCGACCTGTCGGGTGCGATGGCCGAGCTCCCCGACGGGTTGCAGAGCGGCTTCGCCGTCCTCCTCATCGTGGTGTTCGGGATCAAGGCCGCTCTCTTCCCGCTGTTCTTCTGGTTGCCTGACAGCTACCCCACTGCGCCCTCGCCGGTGACGGCGATCTTCGCCGGCCTGCTCACGAAGGTCGGCGTGTACGCCCTCATCCGCTCGCAGACCCTGCTCATCCCGGAGGGCTCCCGGCCCGGGACGCTCCTGCTCTGGCTGGCCGGCCTCACCATGGTCACCGGCGTGCTGGGCGCCATCGCCCAGGACGACGTGAAGCGCATCCTCTCGTTCAACATCGTGAGCCACATCGGGTTCATGGTGATGGGTCTCGGGTTCTTCACCGTGGCCGGCCTGGCCGCCGCCATCCTCTACGCCGTGCACCACATCGTGGCCAAGACCGCCATGTTCCTCACCGGCGGCCTCATCGAGCACGTGGCGGGCTCCAGCCGCCTCAGCCAGCTCGGTGACCTCGTCCGCCGGGCACCGCTCGTGGCGTGGCTGTTCGTCATCCCGGCCCTCAGCCTGGCCGGCATCCCGCCGTTGTCCGGCTTCGTGCCCAAGGTGGGTCTGGTCGACGCCGGGCTCGGCGACCACCACGGCCTCATCGTCGGCGTGAGCCTGGCCGTGAGCCTCCTGTCGCTGTACTCGATGCTCAAGATCTGGTCCGGCGCGTTCTGGAACAGGACGCCCGCCGACCACACCGACGCCACCGTGGCGGCTCCGATCCTCATGGTCCTTCCCACCGCGCTGGTGGCCACGCTCAGCCTGAGCATCGCCGTGGCCGCCGGGCCGCTCTACCGACTGAGCACCCGGGCGGCGACCGACCTCATGGACCCGACCGCCTACCTCCAGGCGGTGCTCGGGTGAGCGAGCGCAGCGAGAGCGCCTCGAAGAATGCCGACCGGCTCAGCAACCTCGGGTTCGTCCTCGTGCTCACCGTGGCGTGGGTGCTCTTCTGGGGCGACCTCACGGTGGCCAACCTCCTCACGGGCGTCGCCGCCGCCGTGCTGCTGCTCAGCGTGTTCCCGGTGGGCCACGACGTGGCCGTCGTCCGGCACCGCCTCCGACCGCTCGCGGCGGTGGCCTTCGTCGCCGAGTTCACCGTCGACCTCGTGTGGTCATCGGCGCTCATGGTGCGCGCCGTGCTCGGCGGGTCGAGCCGGGAGCGACCCGGTGTGGTCGCCTGCCCGCTGCGGGTCGACGCGCCGGGCCTCACCACGTTCCTCACCACCGTGATCGCCAACTCGCCCGGCACGATGCCGATCGAAGCCACCCAGGACCCGCCGGTGATCTACGTGCACGTGCTCCACCTCGACGACCCGGAACGGGTGCGAGCGCGGGTGTCGCGGCTCGAGGAGCTGGCCGTGCGCATCCTCGGCGACCAGGCCGCGCTCGACGCGGTGCGGGTCCCCCCGCCGCCCCCGCCCCACCAGGCCGACCGGAGGCCCGCATGATCACCGCGGCCTTCCTCCTCCTCACCCTGGCCGGCGCGGCGTTCGGCTACCGGATGCTCATCGGCCCCACCCTGGCCGACCGCGTCGTCGGGGTGAACGGGATGCTCCTCTGCGGCATGGCGGCCATCGTCACCCAGGCCGTCCGCACCGGCTCCGGAGCCTTCCTCCCGTCGCTGGTGGCCATCAGCCTGGTCGGCTTCGTCGGCACCGGCATGGTTGCCCGCTACCTCGAGGGCCGGGGCCGATGATCGGCGAGCTGTTCATCCTCCTCGGCGCTGCGCTGATCCTCCTGGCTGCCCTCGGGGCGGTGCGGTTCGACGACGTCTTCTCCCGGATGCACGCCTTGAGCAAGGCCTCCACGCTCGGGCTGATCCTGGTGCTCGTGGGCGGCTTCGCAGCCCTCGAGGCCGCCAACGACCTCACCTTCCTCGCGCTCGCGGGGGCGCTCCACCTCGTCACCTCACCGATCGGCAGCAACCTGCTGGCCCGGTCCACCTACTACGCCGAGGGCATCTCCCAGCACATCGACGACATCGACGAGCTGGCCGAGTGCCGCGCCGCCATCGACGTCGACGTCGACCCCAGCTGACCGGCAGCACCCTCGCCATCGCGGGTGCCGGGTCGGCCACCGACGCTGGGCGCTGTCGCGTCGCCACCGCTACCCTCCCCCGACGCGCTCATCGGGGGGATGGAAGTGATGCGTCGTCGCGGGTGGATCATCGGAGTGGTGCTGGCGTGGGCTGCGGTCCTCGCCGCGGACGTGCCGACGGTCCCGGCCGAGGGACCATCCAGCGTGGATGCCGACTGGCACACGCTGCGCACGCCGCCCCTCGGCGACGGTCAGTTCGAGCTGCTCACCCGTTCCACGCTCCCCGACATGGTCACCGGCGGCGACGTGCTGCTCGCCGTCCGGGGCTTGGGTCCCGACGACGACCTGCGCGTGTCGGTCGACGGCCGGGACGTCACGGCGGCCTTCGCC
>JALYWQ010000207.1 GCA_030852625.1 Actinomycetota bacterium | reverse complement strand
TGAGGGTCATGCCCTTGTTGCGCCGCGTCATCTCGACGGTGTCGTCGATGTGGCGCTGCACCCGCTTCGGCACCCGCCAGTCACGACGGCCGATGAACCGCACCCGCACGCCCTTCTCGTTGAGCTCGTCGCGCCGGGTGAGGAGCAGGCGCTCGTTGAACCCCATGAGGTAGCGGACCTCGTCGGCCGGGCGACGCCAGTTCTCCGTGGAGAAGGCGTAGACGGTCAGCCAGCGCAGCCCGATGTCGAGCGCGCCCTCCACGGTGTCGAACAGCGCCTGCTCGCCGGCCGCGTGGCCCTCGGTGCGCTTCAGGCCGCGGGACGTGGCCCACCGACCGTTGCCGTCCATGACGCAGGCGACGTGTGCCGGCAGGTTCGCCGGATCGAGACCAGGGGGGAGCACGCGGTCGAACCTACTGCGCGATGGGTACCGTCCTGCCGTGCTCACCCGTTGGCGTGCCCGATGGCCGTGGCTGGACACCGTCCTCCGCGTGACCGACCGCTTCGGCGCCGTCGGGGGCGGGCCGCTGTCGTCGTCGATCGCCCTCTCGGCGTTCCTGTCGCTGTTCCCGCTGCTCCTCGTCGCCATCGCGGTGATCGGGTTCCTGTCGTCGGGCGACAGCACGTTCGCCGCCGACCTCGTCGGGAGCCTCGGGCTCGAGGGTCAGTCGGCCGAGACGGTGGTCGACGCCGTGTCCACCGCCGAGGGCAGCCGACGGGCGGCGTCGGTGATCGGCCTGATCGGCTTCGCGTGGTCCGGGCTCGGGGTCGTCGGGTCGCTGCAGACCGCCACCAACGCCGTGTGGCAGCAGACGGGACGAGGCCTCATCGACAAGGCCGTGGCCGTGCTCTGGCTGCTCGGCGTGGTGCTCCTCGTGGTCGGCAACATCGCGCTGGGCACGGTGCTCGGCATGGCACCGGGCTGGACGGCGCCGCTCACCATCGCCGCCGGCCTGGCCATGAACGTGGCCCTGTTCACCTGGACCTACCACCGGCTCGGGCACGTGCGGGTGCCGTGGCGGGCCCACGTCGCCGGCGGGCTACTGGTGGCGGTGGGCTTCGAGGTGCTGAAAGCCGTCGGCGCGTTCTACGTGCCCCGAGCGGTGGCGTCCTCGTCGGCCCTCTACGGGTCCATCGGCGTCGTGTTCGCCGTCCTCGCCTGGTTGGCGCTCTACGGGCGGCTCTTCGTCTACGGAGCGGTGGTCAACGTGCTGCGATGGGAGGGCCAGGCCGGGACCGAGCGCATCACCATCGACGTCCCCCACCAGTTGGGCGGCGCCGCCCTCACCGCCAACCGCGGCGGGGCCGTGCAGAGCCGGGTGACCCGCCGCTGACGACGCGCGGGCCACTCAACCCAGAGGCGGGGTGTCGCGGTTGATCCAGCCCTGGTCGTAGGTGCGCGGCTCGCGCACCGTGATCGCATCGAGGGCGGCCCGGTCGTCGGCGCTCAGCTCCACGTCGGCAGCGGCGAGGTTCTCCTCGAGGTAGGCGACGCGCTTGGTGCCGGGGATCGGCACGAGGTCGTCGCCCTGCGCGAGCACCCAGGCGATGGCGACCTGCCCGGGCGTGGCACCGTGGCGGTCGGCGATGGCACGGATGGCGTCGACGGCCGAGGCCACGTCGTCCGACGCGGTGTCCTGGAACCGGGGGTGGCCCCGGCGGAAGTCGCGCGGCCCGAGGCTTGCGGCGGTGACGGCGCCGGTGAGCGCGCCGCGACCGAGCGGGCTGTAGGGCACGAGGCCGATCCCGAGCTCCCGGCAGGTGGGGAGGATGTCGTCCTCGAGGTCGCGGCTCCAGATCGAGTACTCGGTCTGGAGGGCCGTGATCGGATGGACGGCATGGGCCCGCCGGATGGTGTCGACCGATGCCTCGGACAAGCCGAGGTGCCGCACCTTGCCGGCCGCGGCCAGCTCGGCCATGGCGCCCACGCTCTCCTCGATCGGGATCGAGGTGTCGGGTCGGTGCAGGTAGTAGAGGTCGATGTGGTCGACGCCGAGGCGCGTGAGTGAACCCTCGACGGCCTCTCGGGCGTACTCGGGCCGGCCGTCGACCATCAGGCTGATCTGCTCGCTGCCGGGGTCCCGCCGCAGGCCGAACTTGGTGGCCAGCACGACCTCGTCGCGCCGGCCCTTGATGGCCCGACCGACCACCTCCTCCGAGGTGTGGGGGCCGTAGACGTCAGCGGTGTCGAGGAAGTTGCAGCCGAGGTCGAGGGCCCGCCCGATCACCGCGTCGGGGTCGTGGCCCTCGAAGCCGCCGTAGATGTCGCTGAAGCTCATGCAACCGAGGCCGATGGCCCCCACCTGGGGGCCGCGGGCACCGAGCGATCGGGTGGCGAGGGTCATGGGTGGCGAACCTACCGGCACGGACCGCCGCTCCGCCGAGCTGTCACACCCCGGCCCTAACCTCGGTGGTCGTGACCCTCCACGTGCGCTTCGTGCCCCACGGCCCCCCGGCCGCCGAAGCGCTGCGGGCGGCCATCGTGGCCGCGAAGGGCTCCGAGCCCCTCGCCCCGGTCACGGTGGTGGTGCCGTCCAACCACGTCGGCGTGGCCACCCGCCGGCTCCTCGCGTCCGGCGCACTGGGGCCGGTCACGTCCAGCGGTTCCGGCGTGGGGATCGCCGCGGTCACCTTCGTCACCACCTTCCGGCTGGCCGAACTCCTCGGCGCCAACGCCGTTGCCGCCCAGGGCCGGCGACCGGTGTCCACCCCCGTGCTCGCGGCCGCCATGCGGGCCGAGTTGGCCGACAACGCCGGGCTGTTCACGCCCGTCGCCGAACACCCCGCCACCGAATCCGCCCTCGTCGCCACCTACCGGGAGCTGCGCGACCTCTCCCCCGGCGCCCTCGATGCGCTGGCCGCCACGGGCGAGCGAGCCGCCGAAGTGGTGCGCCTCCACCGGGCCGTTCGCGCGCGGCTGGCGCCGGAGTGGTCCGACGAAGAGGACCTGCTCCTCGTGGCCACCGAGGTGGTGCGCGCCGGCGGCGCCGAGCCGCTCGGCGCTGTGGTCGTCCACCTCCCCGAACGGCTCACCCAGCACGCCGCCGGGTTGCTCCGTGCCGTGGCCGACCAGCAGCCCACCACGGTCATCGCAGCCACCACGGGCGATCCGGCCGCCGACGCCGAGGTCCGTCGCTCGCTCAGCCTCCTGGGCGCCGACGGCCCGACCGCACCGGTGCCGCTCCCGGTCGACGGGTCGCGCACCCGGATCGTCACCGCGTCCGACGGCGACGAGGAGGTCCGCACCGCGGTGCGGGCCGTGGTCGACGCCGTGCAGGCCGGCACCCGGCTCGACCGCATCGCCGTCCTCCACGCCACCCCCGAGCCCTACGCCCGTCTCACCCACGAGCAGCTGCACGCCGCCGGGATGCCCACCAACGGCGCCGCCGTGCTCCCCCTGTCGGCCCGCCTGGCCGGCCGCACCCTGCTCGAGCTCCTCCAGCTGCCCCGTGGCGACTTCCGACGCCAGGACGTGTTCGCCTGGCTCACGGCGGCGCCCGTCCTCCACGAGGGCCGTTGGGCGCCCACCACCGCGTGGGAGCGGATCTCGCGCGACGCCGCGGTGATCGCCGGCCGGGCCGACTGGGAGTTCCGCCTGTCGCAGTACGCCGCCAAGCAGCACCAACGGATCGAGGCCTACGCCAAGCAGGACGACATCGAGCCCTGGAAGGTGGAGCACGCCCAGGCCGACGCCGACCGCGCGCTCGCGCTGCAGGCCTTCGTCCTCGGCACCATCGACGACCTCCGGCGGGCTGATCGCCCGAAGCGGTGGAGCGAGCACGCCCGCTGGGCGCAGCGCACCATCGACCGCCTGCTCGGCGCCGCCGACCGCCGGCACGGGTGGCCCCTCGACGAGCAGCGAGCGGCGGAGCGGGTCGAACTGGCCCTCCAGCGCCTCGGCGCCCTCGACGCCATCGAGGGCCCGGTGCCGCTCGAGGTCTTCGAGCGCACCCTCGAGGTGGAGCTCGAGGCCGACCTCGGGCGCGTGGGCCGGTTCGGCGATGGGGTGTTGGTGGGGTCCATCGAGATGGGGATCGGGCTCGACCTCGACCTGCTCGTCATCGTCGGGCTGGCCGAGGGCTCGTTCCCGTCCACCGTGCGAGACGACTCCCTGCTCCCCGACCGGGAACGGGCCGCCACCGCCGGCGAGCTGGCGCCCCGCGTCGATCGGATCGAGCGCCAGCACCGCCACCTGCTCGGCGCCCTCGCCGGTGCCCGCCGCCAGCTCCTGTGCGTGCCTCGCGGCGACCTCCGCAAGAGCGCCGACCGCACACCGTCGCGCTGGGTGCTCGACATCGCGTCGGCCCTGGCCGGCACCCGGTGGTGGAGCACCGACCTCCTGCACCGGGAGGAGCCGTGGCTACACCACGTGGCCTCCTTCGACGCCGGCCTGCGCACGCTGCACCACCCGGCCACCGCGCAGGAGCACCGCCTCCGGGCGCTGCTGGCGGCCGGCGGCGAGCTCCACGCCTTCGACGACCCCGCCACGCGCCAGGGGGCGATGGCGATCACGGCGCGGCGCAGCGACCGGTTCACCCGCTTCGACGGCAACCTCGCCGGGCTGGCTGTGCCATCGCCAGCCGAGCGGTTGACCTCGGCCACCCGGCTCGAGCGGTGGGCCGACTGCCCCTTCGCGCACCTCGTGGAGGACGTCCTCAGCGCCAGTCCGGTGGAGAACCCGGAAGACGCCCTGATGATCACGCCGCTCGACCGGGGCAACCTCGTGCACGAGGCCCTCGAGCTGTTCCTGACCGAGGTCCTCCAGCGACCGGCCGAAGCGCGACCGGGCTCCCGCACGCCGTGGACGCCGGCGGACCACGAACGGCTCGAGCAGATCGGCGCCGCCCTCTGCGATCGCTACGAGGCCCTCGGGCTCACTGGTCGCCCGATCTTCTGGAAGCGCGACCGGCGGCACCTCCTCGACGATCTGGCCGACTTCCTCTACCGCGACAGCGTTCACCGCCTCACCCACGGCACATCGCCCCACGCCGTCGAGCTGGCCTTCGGGTTCGACGAGGGAGGCCCGCCGATCGACGTGCCGCTCCCCGACGGCCGGGCGCTCCGCATCCGGGGCCGGGTCGATCGGATCGACGTGGCCGACGACGGCACCGTGCACGTCGTCGACTACAAGACCGGCAAGCCCGACAGCTACCGCGGGCTCACCGAGGAGGAGCCGATCGCCGCCGGCACCCGGCTCCAGCTGCCGATCTACGGCCTGGCCGCTCGGCAGCACGTGGGGCGCTCCGATGCACCGGTGCGCGCCGAGTACTGGTTCGCCACCAAGCGGGGCCGCTACGAGCGGATCGGCTACCCGGTCACCGAAGGCGTGCTGGCCACCACCGGCGAGGTCCTCGGCACCATCGTCACCTCGATCGAGGCGGGCGTGTTCGCCTCCCGCCCGGAGAAGGACAAGTCCACGTCGATCTTCATCGACTGCCACGCCTGCGACCCCGACGGGCTCGGCACCGTCGACCTGCGCCGGAGCTGGGATCGCAAGCGGGACGACCCCGCCCTCCGCACCTACGCCGAGCTGGCCGAGCCGCCCGCCGCCGAGGAGGTGCCGGGTTGAGCACCACCGCCGACCTGCTCCCGTCCGACCTCCCCGCTCGGCAGCGGATCCTCCACGACCTCGATTCCACGCTGTTCGTGGAGGCGGGCGCCGGCTCGGGCAAGACCACGGCTCTCGTGGGCCGGGTGGTAGAGCTCGTCAGCACTGGTGCGGTCGAGCTCCGCCACCTCGCCGCCATCACCTTCACCGAGAAGGCCGGCGCCGAGCTGCGCGACCGCGTCCGTCGGGAGCTCCAGGAGCGAGCCACCGACGCCGCCACGCCCGAGGAGGCGGCGGCCCGGTGCCGGGTCGCGCTGGGGCAGCTCGACAGCGCCGCCATCGGCACGTTGCACTCCTTCGCCCAGCGGATCCTGTCCGAGCACCCGGTCGAAGCCGAACTGCCGCCGCGGGTGGAGGTGCTCGACGAGGTCACCTCGGGCATCGCCTTCGAACGTCGGTGGGCGAGGGTGCTCGACCAGCTCCTCGACGATCCCGAGCTCGAGGGCACGATCCTGCTGCTCTCCGCAGCCGGGGTGACCCCCACGAAGCTCCGCTCCCTGGCGCTGGCCTTCGACGGTGCCTGGGACCTCGTGGAGGCCCGGGTCCCCGAGCACAGCCCACCCCCGCCCGCGATCGAGGGCCGCCTCCCGGCGATCGTGGCCGAGATGGCCACCCTGCGGGAGTTCACCAGCCGGTGCCTCGACCCCACCGACAAGCTGCTCGAGCGCATCGGGCACATCGGCGAGCACGTCACGGCGATGGAGGAGGCGGCCGGCGACGACGTCGACCTCATGGACTGCCTCGTGGCAGCGGCCGGGAAGATCTCGGGCGGGCGGCTCGGGCGGGGCGTGTCGTGGCGCGACGACTGCAAGGCCGAGGTGCTGGCCCAGATCGAGCGGCTCAACTCGGTGATCGAGTCGGTGCGGTCCGACGCCCTGCGCGGCGCCGTCCACCACCTCGGCTCGGCCATGCGGCGCCACACCCTCGCCGCCGCCGCCCTCCGCCGGGCGCAGGGCCGGCTCGAGTTCCACGACCTGCTCGTCCTGTCCCGCAAGGTGCTCGCCGACCCCGCGCGCGGCGCGGTGGTCCGCCGCAGCCTCCAGGACCGCTACCAGCGTCTCCTCCTCGACGAGTTCCAGGACACCGACCCCATCCAGATCGAGCTGGCCGTGCGGATCGCCGCGGCCGACCCCGACATCGCCGACGCTCCCCACTGGTCCGACGTCGACGTGGCCCCCGGCCGCCTCTTCGTGGTGGGCGACCCGAAGCAGTCGATCTACCGGTTCCGTCGAGCCGACATCGCCACCTTCCTCGAGGCCAAACGGCGCTTCGCGCCCGACGCCGGTGGCGCCGTCGAGCTCACCGCCAACTTCCGCACCGTCGAGCCGGTGATCGACTGGGTCAACGCCACCTTCGACGCCCTGATGGGCGAGGCCGCGCTCGCCGAGCTGCCGATCCTCTCGCAGCCCGACTACGTGGCCCTCGATGCCCAACGCGGTGCGCCGGCGAGCGGACCACCCGTCGCCGTCCTCGGTCGCACTCCGCATCCCGTCCGCACCAAGGCCGACCCGCTGCGGAACGCGGAGGCAACCGACGTCGCCCACGCCGTCACCGTCGCCCTCGACGAACGCTGGCAGGTGCAGGACGACACCGCGCCCTCGGGGTGGCGCGACGCCCGCCTCGGCGACATCACCATCCTCGTCCCCGCTCGCACCTCGCTGCCGTTCCTCGAGGGAGCGCTGGAGGCGGCCCGGATCCCCTTCCGGGCCGAGTCGAGCTCCCTCGTCTACGCCAGCCGCGAGATCCGTGACCTCCTCATGGTGCTGCGAGCGGCCGACGACCCCACCGACCACCTGCGGATCGTCAGCGCCCTGCGCACCCCCCTCCTCGGCTGCGGCGACGACGACCTGTTCCGCCACAAGGTGCTCGACGGGCGGGGGTGTAACTACACCACGCCCACGCCTCCCGATCCCGCTGACGGGGTGGTGGCCGCCGGCCTGGCGCTCCTCCGATCGCTCCACGAGGCCCGCCACTGGTCGTCGCCCGCCGAGCTCCTCGACCGGATCGCCCGCGAGGGCCGGGCCTTCGAGCTGGCCTTCGCCGAGGGCCGCCCCCGCGACGTGTGGCGCCGGGTGCGCTTCGTGATCGACCAGGCCCGGCAGTGGAGCGAGGCCGCGGGCGGGAGCCTGCGGGCCTACCTCCGCTGGGTCGACCAGCAGACGGTGGAGGGCGCCCGCGTCACCGAGTCGGTGCTGCCCGAGA
This sequence comes from Actinomycetota bacterium, assembly GCA_030852625.1. Lineage (GTDB taxonomy): Bacteria > Actinomycetota > Acidimicrobiia > Acidimicrobiales > VFJN01 > VFJN01. Next base: position 479 of record JALYWQ010000207.1, on the reverse strand, counting down.
CCGACGACGACGCCGTGCGCATCATGACCATCCACGCCGCCAAGGGCCTCGAGTTCCCCATCACCATCGTGTCGGGCCTCTCCACGGCCGCGACCGGGCGACGCAACGCGGTCGACGTCGTGTTCCCGCGTGACGACCACACGGTGGGCTACCGGCTGGGCAAGGACGTCGTCACCGACGAGTTCGAGGCGTGGAAGCCGATCGACGAGCAGATGGGCTTCGACGAGCGGATCCGACTCCTCTACGTCGCGTGCACGCGCGCCTGCGATCACCTCGTGGTGTCGCTCCACCGTGCCGAGCGGAAGACCCCGCCGAAGCCGGCCTCGCGCACCAACGCCGAGCTGCTCGTCGATGGCATGGGGCCGGCCCTCCTCGACACCCTCCCCGACGTCGGGGGCGTGGCCCAGCCCCGCCACGTCGACCCGGCCGTGGCGCCAGCGCCGCCGCCGCCGTTCGACGCGTGGGCCGAAGCCCGCGAT
>JALYWQ010000154.1 GCA_030852625.1 Actinomycetota bacterium | reverse complement strand
CCTGGAGCCGTTCGAGGCCCGAGGCCACCAGGGCGTCGATCACGGCCTGCGGCTCGACGTCGTTGGCTTCGGCGACCTCGGCCATCGACCGGCCGGCCTGGAGCTCGGCCTCGAGCTCCTCGGCGGTGATGCCGATCACCTCGGCGGCGGCGTCGAGCCCGGGGTGACCGAACGCGTGGCGTGGCCCGCCGGGGCCACCGAAGCCGGGATGCCCGACGGCACGGGCGTCGGTCGGTCCGGCCTCGGCGGTGGTGTCGGTGTCCTGCGCGCCGGAGGTGGACGGTGTGCCGAGCAGGGCACCGGCGGCGCCGCCCCCGGCGAGGGCGAGGGAGAAGGCGGCGGCGCCGAGGAGCTTGCGGGAGCTGGTCATGGGAGGAGGTCCTTCCGTAGGAGTTGGGTTCGTGGCCCAACCTGCTCCCGCCACCTGAAGGGTTGCTGGGAGCGCCGGGAGACCTCCCGCAGGATCTACCGGCGCTTGGCCGGCGCCTTCTTGGGTGCGACCTTCTTCGGCGCGGCCTTCTTGGCGGCCGCCTTCGTCGCCGATGCCTTCGCGGGTGCCTTCCTCGCTGGCGACTTCTTGGTGGACGCCTTCCTGGCCGGCGCGGGCTGGCTGGCGTCCTCGGGGTTCTGGGTCGGGTGGCCGCCGGTGCGATCGAGCTGATCGAGCACGGCCAGGCCCAGGATGGCGAAGGCCAAGCCGTAGGCCCCGCCGCCGATCCCGTAGACCTCGTAGCCCAGCAGGGCGACGACCCACGGCAGCAGCAGCCCGATGTCGACCGTGCGCCGGGAGATCCAACGGCGTACGACCAGGCTGTCGAGCACCTGGAGCCCGACCACCACGAGGCTGAGCAGGACCGCGGCGGGGAGCGACCGGAAGCCCACCGCCACCAACAGGAACGGAACCGACCCGACCACGATGCCGAGGTGGGGGAGGAGGGCCACGACCCCCGCCGTGAACCCCAGCGCGGCCGCCGCGGGCAGGTCGACGACGAAGGCCAGGGCGGCGACGACCGAGCCCACCACCACGCCGACGGTGGCCGTGAGGATGACCGCCGAGCGAGCCCGCTTCACCGCCGGGCCCACGATGCCCGACACCCTCGTCCGCCGCGCCTCGTCAGGGTCCTGGGCCACCGCCGCCGACGCGATCCGGGGCCCGTAGGTCATGAGGAACACGGTGAGGATGGCGCAGACGAGGTAGGTGGGGGCCGTGCCAGCGGTGCTGCGGAGCACGTCGTCACCGCCGGTCACCCGCTTCGACAGGGTGTCGGTGAAGTCGGTGACCCGCTTCTCCAGGTTGAAGTCGGCGGCCACCTCCCCGAGCCGGTCGTCGCGCTCCTCGATGCTGGCCGCGGCCTGGGGCGCGGCCTCCTCGAGGCGGTCGATGGCCTCCTGCACCTGGTCGAACACGAGGTAGGTGGTGCCGATCGTGGCGGCACCGAGGGCGAGGAAGGTGAGGAGCACGGCCGGAACCCGGCGGATGTGCACCGCGAGGCGGTCGACGATCGGGTCGAGCAGCACTGCGGCCACCACGCACGCCGCCGCCCACGAGAGCGGCTGGTGGGCGGCCACGAACATCATCCGGGCCACGACGAACAGCACCACGCCGACGACGACGGTCACCGCGGCCTGCGTGCTGATCACGAGCACCCGGCGCTCGACGGTCCCTCGGGTCGCCGCCATCGCGGCGTACCGTACCGTCGGTGAGCGACGAGGCCGGGGACGGTGGTGGCTCGGGCGGTCCCAGGTCCGTCGAGGTCGACGTCGATCCGCGCTCGCTCCTGCGCCTCGGGCTGATCGCGATGCTCGCCTCGGCGATCTGGGCCATCGTCACGATGGCCCCCGACATGGTCACCCGACTCGCCATCGGGCTGGTCGTCGGGCTGGCCCTGTCACCGATCGCCTCGGCCGTCGAACGGCGGTGGAACGTGCGACGGGGTGTGGCGTCGCTCGTGGTCGGTGGCGGGTTGGTGGTGTTCTTCGCCGTCGTGGTGCTGCTCGTCGCCCCGCCGGCGGTGCGGCAGGCCAGCCGCTTCAGCCGGGAGCTCCCCGCCACCGTCGAGGAGCTCTACAGCTGGCCCGTCGTCGGCCAGCGCCTCGAGGACGCCGACGCCGCCACCGAGGTGAGCGAAGCCATCGAGGAGCTCCCCGCCCGCATCGACGACGAGCGCCTCGGCGACCTCGGCGAGCGCGTCCTCGGCGGGGCGTTCAGCACCGTGGTGGTCCTCGTCACCGCTCTCGGCGTGCTCGTCGACGGCCCGCTCCTCGTGCGGCGCATGCGAGCGGTGGTGCCGCCCGCTCGTCGGGCGTCGGCCGACGACGTGGGCCGCATCGTGTACGCGAGCTTCGGCAGCTACTTCGCCGGGTCGCTCCTCGTGGCCGTGCTCAACGGGCTCGTGATCCTCACCAGCGGCCTGATCCTCGGGGTGCCCCTGGCACCGATCGCCGGCATCTGGTCGACCCTCACCAACTTCATCCCGCAGATCGGCGGGTTCCTCGGCGGTTCGTTCTTCGTGGTGCTCGCCCTCACCAAGAGCCCGGTCACCGCGGTGATCGCAGCGTTGATCTTCCTCGGCTACCAGCAGTTCGAGAACAACGTCATCGGCCCGGCGGTGGTCGGCTCGGCCGTCAACCTCACGCCGCCGGCCACGATGCTCGCCGCCCTCGTCGGCGGCGCCGCCGCGGGGGTGCCGGGAGCCCTGGTGGCCACGCCCTTGATCGGTGCGGCCAAGGCCCTCTACCTCGACCGGCGCGGCATGCTCCCGCCCACCAAGGAGGCCGCCCTCACCCGGCGCATCCGCCAGCGCCTCGAGAAGGCCCGAGCCCGAGTCGAAGCGGTAGCCGACGCCGTCCTCCCCGGCGACTGAGCGTCACGGGGTGGCGAGGGGGAGGGTGACCTGCACCGTGGTGCCATTGCCGGGGCTGGTGTCGAGGGTCACCTCGCCGCCGTGGGCTCGGACCGTTGCCTCGACGATGGCGAGGCCGAGTCCGCTGCCGCCCGAGTAGCGCTGTCGCGAGGCGTCGGCGCGGTAGAAGCGCTCGAAGGCGCGGCGGGCGTCATCCTCCGACATCCCCGGTCCCTCGTCGCGCACGGTCAGCACGGCTCGACCCTCGTCGGTGGTGAGCCGTAGCTCGATCGGCGACCCCGGCGCGTGGACGAGGGCGTTGCCCACCAGGTTGCCGATCACCTGGCGGAGGCGGGCTTCGTCGCCGCTGACCACCGTCGGGGCGACCTCGCTGGTGATCGACCGATCGCGTGCCGTGGCTTCGGCGTCGCGGGCCGCGTCGGCCACGAGCACCGCGAGGTCGACGGGGGCTCGCTCCATCGGCCGGCCCTGGTCGGCCCGGGCCAGGTGCAGGAGGTCCTCGATGAGGTCCCCCATGCGCAGGGCCTCCTGCTCGGTGCGGCGCATGGCGTCCGACAGCTCGGCCCGGTCGTCGAGGGCGCCGATCCGGTAGAGCTCGGCGTACCCGCGGATCGTCGCCACCGGGGTGCGCAGCTCGTGGGAGGCGTCGGCCAGGAAGCGCCGCAGTCGGGCCTCCGTGTCGGTGCGCTCCTCGAAGGCGGTCTCGATCCGCCCGAGCATCTGGTTGAGTGCGACACCGAGCTCGGCCGCCTCGGTGCCCGAGGCCCCCTCGGGGACGCGCTGGCTGAGGTCGCCGGCCGCGATGGCGCTGGCCGCCTCGGTCATCCGGCGGACCGGACGGACCCCGAGGTGCACCACCCACCAGCTCACGAGGCCGAGCACGCCGAGCACGGCGACGCCGGCGGCGAGCTCCACCGCCAGCAGGCGACGCACCGACTCCTGGACGTCGTCGAGGGGGAGGGCCACGATCGTGAGCCCCCCTGGCGGGCCGCCCTCGCGCACCAGCGCCCGGTAGTCGAGGTCGCCGTGCTCGGCGGGCACCGTCACCGGTCGGCCGGATCGGAGTCGCTCGACGTCACC
>JALYWQ010000095.1 GCA_030852625.1 Actinomycetota bacterium | reverse complement strand
GCGGCAGGCTGATCCCCGATCCGTTCCACGCGGGTGCCGGTGGGACCTTCCCACGGCGATCGACGAGGGGGTGCCCCAACCGGGTCGTCGAGGTGAGTCCCCACGTTCGCATCACCAGGGCCGCGTTCAGCCGGGCGGCCTCCGGAGTGGTCGAGCCCGACGGGGTGCCCCACCGCAGGAAGAGGTCGTGGATCGCACCTTCGGGGCGATGGCGGAAGTCGGCGCCCCGGACGAGCTGGTGGTAGTCGTCGAGCATCGGCATCAGCCGTAGCCAGTGGTCGCGGCGCAGGCCGTGGGCGCGGAGCTCGACGAGATCGCTTCCGCGCTCGTCCGCGCCGGGGCCCAGCCCGTTGACGTAGCCGATCAGCGGGTCGTCGCGGGCCGCCTCCCACAGCGCCTCGAGCGCCGCGAAGTACGTGGGTGCCAGGTCGACGTCGTCCCCCACGAAGTAGGCCATCGGCGCGCGGAGCCGGTTGAACACCGTGGTCTCGGCGCGGAGCGCCTGCTCGGCCGGGCCGAGGTGCCAGCGCGACGCGTGGACGTGCCCACCGGGGACGAGCGAGCGGAAGAGTTCGAGGCAGTCGTCGACGACGTCCTGGGTGGCCCGGACGAAGCCGCTGTACGGGCTGATGGCTCCGTCTTGGAACAGGTGGACGCGTTGGTCGTCGATCGCCGGCTCCTGAGCCCGCAGTGATGCCAGCACCCGGGCCAACCGGTCCGGCCGGTCGAACGAGGTGACGGCGATCGGTGCGTCGTGCGTGGCTGGGGCCGGCGTCGTGGAGCGGACCGTCCCGAGCCGGTTGGTGGCTGATCGTTCCCGCCAGATCGCTTCGAGCCGCCTCCGCATCCGGTCGCCGGTGACCTCGGCGGAGAAGTCCGTGCGGAGCCGGGTCGCGGCGAGGTCGGCCTGGCGTGTGGCGGCAAGCCGATCGTCGACGACCGATCGCATCAGTTCAGCAGCGTGGCGGGGGTCGGGGTCGGCCCAGAAACCGTCGGCCGGGTAGGCCCGGTACTCGAGGGGGCCGACCCGGGTGACCCCCTGCGTGCTCACGAGGTAGGAGCCGGGCTCGGTCATGAACTCCACATTGCCGCCGAAGGCGGTCGCGATCACCGGTCGACCGACGGCGATGGCGTCGCTGATCGTGGCGCCGACCCCCTCCGATCGGTGGAGCGACACGTAGCAGTCGCAGTTGGCGATCATCGACTGGACCACGCTCGGCTCCACCACACCATCCCGGACGACGATGTCGCTCCGGTCCCGCGCCGCCCAGCGGAGAGCCTCGAGGTCGCCGGCGACAAACGGTCGGCGACCGTTGATCGACTTCAGGTGGAGGGCCGTTCCGTCGCCCTCGGCGAACGCGATGCGGTAGGCCTCGATCAGCGCGTGCGGGTTCTTCCGCGCCACGCTGCTGTAGAAGTCGAACACGAAGAGGAACGTGAAGGCTTCGTCGAACCCGACCTCCTCACGAGACAGCAGCGGGAAGTCAGGAGCGACCGCGAGCGGGTACGGCATGGCGTGCACCCGACCAGGGGCGTGCGGCTCGAACACGTCGGCGATGAACGACGACGGCGCCCACACCTCGTCGATCAGCGCGAGGGCTTCGGTCTGCCGTTCGGGCGGCGCGTGGAGCACCTCCCAGTGCCAGTAGCCGATGACGTGGCGGTCGCGCAGCTGCGATCGCAGCGCGTGGCAGATGGTGGGCGTCTCCTGCGGGTTCACCGACAGGATGGCGACGTCGTGTCGGAAGACGTCATCGGTGCGGTGCCCGTCCAGGAGCCGGTGGTCGACATCTCGATGGGCGATGGTCGACACCGGGACGCCGGCAGCGGTGAGCGCGTCGACCAGCCGCCGGCCGGCCTCGCCCAGCCCGAACTGGCCGCTGAGGTAGCCGATCACATCGACGCCGATCGGTTCGGCCCCCACCCGGTGCAGCCTGGGGATCGGTGCCGATCGGGGGGCGAAGTCGTGCCAGGCCACCTCGGGGTGGAGGGCGGCGGCGTTCTCCTCGATCCACCGGAGGAAGCCATCCACGTCGTCGGGGTCGCCGAGCTCGGGGAAGGCCTCCCGGCAGTCGGGTCGCGCGCACCAGAGCGCGTACGCGATGAGCGGCATCCCCCCGGGAGTGTCGGTTGTGCCGGCGAGCCATGCCCGGAACGCCTCCCCGCCGTCGGGATCGAGCGGCGTCGGAGGCACCACATGTCCCCACCGGAGCGCCATCGCGGTGTCGAAGCGCAGCACCTCGCGCACCACCGGGGCGAGGGTGCCCACGAGCTCGTCCATGGGGTCGTTGTCCGAGCGCGCCGTGGTCCATCGCGTGACCTCGAGGGCGTAGTCCTCGCAGATCTCGGCCAGCACGGGGGTGTCGGCGAGGGACACCCTCGGGTGCCGAGCGTCGTAGGCGGCGAGCACCCACGGCCGCGTCGGGTCGAAGCTCGGGAGCGACAGGTGCCGAGCCGCCTCACCGTTGATCGCGTAGCCGTCGTCGGCCCGAGTGATGGGGCGCTCATCGATGTTCCAGCTGGCGACGCCGACGCCGGGATCCCGCACCACCTCGGGCCCGAAGGTCGCCACGCCGACGTCCACCCACCGGTCGATGATCTGACCAGGGACGGGGTGATCGAGCCGCGGCGTCTCGAAGGCTTGGGACGCCCACCAGGTCAGGAGCTCGCCGGCTCGCCGGTCGAAGCCCATGCAACCGTCGTGGTAGCGGGGGAGGTGCAACCAGTGATCGGCGCCGAAGTCGAACTGGTCGTCGTCGGCCACCTGGTCGAGTCGAGTGGGGGTGACGGTCCAGCCGCACCCGGCCGCGGCGGTGGGAACGAGGCTGCGCAGGTCGCCGATCACGAAGGAGTGCGGACTGAGCAGGATGACGTGTTCATGTGCTTCGAGCAGGCCCTGCACCACGAGGGGTCGGGCTGGAAAGCAGCGGCCGAACGCATCGAGGGCGCTGACCAGGTGGCGCCAGCCGGGGACGGGCCCGACGACCTCCGCCAGGGAACGGACCTGGATCCGTTCATCGGCGATGTCGGGTAGCGGCTCGATCGCTGAGCTGAGGACCAGGACGAACGCAGCGTCGGGGTGGCAGGCCACGAACGACGTGGCCGCCACGAGCGCCGGCGCCAAGGTGCTTGCCGACGCGACCGTGCAGCCGACGAGCGGTGCGGCTCGGTCAGCGGTGCTCGTCATCCCGTCCGTCCCGTCCCGTACGTTTGCGCATCCGTCCCGACGCCTCCCACCGGGGAGCCGTCCACCCTCGAGTAGGCACCGTGGCCTCAGCATGATCACGATAGAGAACTTCGGGACGCGGCATGGACGGCTGGGCAACCAGATGTTCCAGGTGGCCGTGCTCATGGCGATCGAGGACCTACGGGGGCATCGGCTCCACCTGCCTCGGGGCGACGAGGCGCTCTGGGAGTGCTTCGAGTTGGAGGTCCCGGGTGAGGGGCCGCCCGGGCTCCACCGGTTCCGCGAGACCACGGGCTCCTGCAACTTCGATCCAGCCGTGTTCGAACAGCCCGACGGGACGGAGTTCCACGGCTACTTCCAGTCGTACCGGTACCTCGAAGGCATCGACCAGCGGCTCCGACGGGCGTTCCGCTTCCGCGAGCGGCACCGCGCGTACAGCCAAGCTGCGCTCCTGGCGCTGCGGCGTCGGCACGGCCGGCCCCTGGTCGCCGTCCACGTGCGGCGGGGTGACTACGCCAATCCCGGTTTCGAGGACCAGTGGGGCGACCTGGCCAGGGACGGCTACTACCAGCGGGCCGTCGCGACCATCGGCGACGACGCCCTCTACCTCGTGTTCTCCGACGACGTCGACTGGTGCCGCACGTCGCTCGACCTCGGCGCGTCGTGCATCGAGTACGTCGCCGCCGACTCGTTCTCGTCGCTCTGCATGATGACCGGCTGCGACGTGAACGTGGTCGCCAACAGCAGCTTCAGCTGGTGGGGGGCCTACCTCAACCCGGCCGCCGAGGTGTACGCCCCCACCCGCTGGTTCGGTCCGGCCATGCCGCCGCCCAACGACCGGCAGGACGACATCGTCCCGCCCCACTGGCGCACGGTCCCGGCCTTCACCGACGTGATGACGCCGTAGCGTCGACGCGGCTCTCGCCGGTCAGGGGGTGCGGCCGATGAAGGCGAGCAGCTTGGTCTGCACGTCGGCATCGTCGGGCACCTCGACGCGCGGGCCGAAGTGGCCGCTCTGGCGGAGCACCTCGTCCGTGGGCAGCATGCCCTCGTACATCGCGGCGCACTTCTCCGGATCGAGGGTCTCATCCTGGCCGGTCGCTCGGGCCAGGTCCCACCGGTGCATGAACACGTCGTTCGTGTAGGTCATGTCGATCGCCTGGCCGAGCGACATCGTGCCGATGTGGGGGAAGTCGCGGTCGCCGTCGGCGGTCGCCGGGTCGTCGAGCAGCGCCTGGACGGCCTCGGCCTGGGTGCGCCAGGCGCCGACGGGGTCGTCATCCACCGACGGGCCGGCCGGCAGCGTGATGCCGATCGACCCCTCGAGGAAGGCCGGGAACCACTCGACGAGGTGTCGGACGACGTCTCGGGCCACCCATCCATCGACCGGTGCAGGCTGGTCCCACGCCGTCGGCGCCACACCCTCGACTGTCTCGGTGAAGGCACCAGCGACGCGCCGGTGCTCGTCGGCCGGGCCCGTCATCCGAGCTGGCCGAGGAGGGCGTCGAGCTTGGCGTAGCCCTGGTCGATGCCGACCTCCATGCCGCTGGCCAGCCACTGGTCGCGGCCCTCGAAGCTGTCGACGAGCGACTGGGCGTGCAGTCGGGTGCGGCCATCACCGAGGTCCTCGAAGCGGAGCGTCTCGAGGGACACGTCGTCCGGCATGCCCTCCCAGGTGAAGGTCTGCACGATGCGGTCGTCGGTGATCTGGTGGAAGCAGCCGCGGAAGCCGAAGCCGTCGCCGTCGCGGTGGGCGACGTAGCGCCACCGACCGCCGTCGGTCGGGTCCCAGTCGACGATCTCGGTGTCCATGCCGTCCGGCCCGACCCACCGGGCGAAGAGCTCGGGATCGAGGTGGGCCCGCAGCAGCTGCGCCGGGGTGGCGTCGAAGTCACGAGTGATGCGGATCATCGGAAGCTTCGGGTCGGCCTCGATGCTGGCCTGGTAGCGGTTGCTGGTGGTGGTCATGATGCGGCTCCTTGTTCGCGGGTGGGCTGTTCGGTTGCTTCGCCGCGCATGTCGGCGAGGACGGCGTCGAGGCGCTCGTAGCGCTCCTGGGCCTGCTGTCGGTATCGCTCGATCCACTTCGTCATCAGGTCGAAGACCTCCGCTTCGAGGTGGCACGGTCGTCGTTGCGCCTCGCGGCGCTGGGTGATCAGACCGGCGTCGGTGAGCACCTTCAGGTGCTTCGACACGGCCTGGATCGACACGTCGTAGGGCTCGGCCAGCTCCCCGACCGTGGCGTCACCCACCGCGAGGCGAGCGACCATGTCGCGCCTCGTCGGGTCGGCGAGGGCGCTGAAGATCCGGGACAGCTGGTCGTCGTCCACCGACGCTCCTTCTTCAACTCATTGGTTGAGGAGCAACGTACGCCGGCGGCGGCCCCTTGTCAACCGTTTGGTTGAGTACTTCATATCGATCAATTGTGCTTGACGCATCGAACTGAGTTGATGCAGTGTCACGTGGTGCCCGCTTCGATGGATCTCTCGATCGCACCCCCCGAGTTCCTGCAGCTCGCCGGTCACCCGTTGCGGTGGCGGCTGCTCGCCGAGTTGTCGAAGAGCGATCGGACCGTCCACGAGCTCACCGCCGAGCTCGGCGAGGCCCAGAACCTCGTCTCGTATCACCTCCGGAAGTTGCGCGAGGCAGGTCTGGTGTCGGCCCGCCGGAGCTCGTTCGACGGGCGTGACGCGTACTACGCAGTCGACCTCGCACGCTTCGGGAGCCTCCTGTCGGCGACGGCGTCGGCGCTGCATCCCGGGCTGGGGATGCCGCAGCCAGCGGCGGCCCACGACGGGCGCCCGCCGGTCCGGGTGCTGTTCCTGTGCACCGGCAACAGCGCCCGGTCCCAGATCGCCGAGGCCATCGTGGGCTCGCGCTGCGGTGGTGCGGTCGAGGTGCACAGCGCCGGGAGCCACCCGAAGCCGATGCACCCGAACGCCGTCCGGGTGCTGCGCGACGAGCTCGGGGTGGATCC
>JALYWQ010000141.1 GCA_030852625.1 Actinomycetota bacterium | reverse complement strand
CGTCGGTGTCGGTCGTCTCGGTGGGGTCGAGGGGGAAGTCGTCGGCGGGGTCGGTGACACCGTCGCCGTCGTCGTCTCCGTCGGCGTTGTTGCCGGTGCCGTCGCCGTCGGTGTCGGTGGTCTCGCTGGCGTCGAGGGGGAAGCTGTCGGCCCCGTCCGACACGCCGTCGCCGTCGTCATCGGTGTCGGCGTTGTTGCCGGTGCCGTCGCCGTCGGTGTCGACGGACTCGGTGGGGTCCGACGGGAACGCGTCGGCACCGTTGGGGACGAGGTCCCCGTCGATGTCGGGATCACAGGCGTCGCCGGCGCCGTCCCCGTCGACGTTGCCCTGTCCAGGGTTGGCGACGGTCGGGCAGTTGTCTGCCGCGTCGGGCGTCCCGTCGCCGTCCACGTCGCTGGACGCCGTGATCGTGAAGGATCGGGTCTGGGGAGCGGCCGCGGCCCAGCCGTTCCCGCCTGGCTGGCTCGCAGTGACGGTGCAGGTACCGGCGCCGGTGACGGTGACCGTGGAACCTGTGACCGTGCAGGGTCCGGCAGCGGAGAAGCTGACGGCGAGGCCGGAGGACGCAGATGCGTCCAGCGCCACCGGCGGTGCCGGCAGCGCGACGTCGTCGAGGGGTGCGAACTCGATCGCCTGACCGGTGCCGACCAGGGTGGGCAGGAAGGAGAACGCTCCGATGGCGACGTCGCCGATCCCGAGCATCCCGTTGGCGTTGGCGCCCCAGCAGTAGGACCCTCCGGTCGCGGCGATGGCACAGGCCACGTAGCCCGCCGAGTTGGTCGACATGGTCGTCCACGGCCCTGCGGGAGCTGCGGCAGCCGGTCCGGGAGCGTCCGTGTTGTCGAGGTTGCCCGTACCGGCCAGGAGCCCGGATCCCCAGCAGTGCACGGCTCCGGCGGTCGAGAGCGCGCACGTGCCCTGCGCCGTGGGGCCGATGTCGGTCCACGTGGTGCCGGCCGGGGTCTGCACCAGGGACGGAGCGGCCTGAGCCGCGGTGACGGGGCCGTTGCCCAGCCGGCCAGACGAGTCGAGGCCCCAGCAGTAGGCCGCGCCGTCGGTGGTGACGCCACACGTGTGGCCTTGCCCGGTGTCGATCCGGTCCCACGTCAGCCCTGGAGGGGCGTCCACGAGGACCGGCTGCAGCTGGGTCTCGACCAACGGCCCACCGTTGCCGAGCTGGCCATTGGACTCCGAGCCCCAGCAGTAGCCGGCGCCGGCGGTCGTGACGGCACAGATGTAGTGGCTGCTCCCGGCGGAGACGCTCGCCCACGGTCCGCCGGGCACGAGCGTCGGGACATCGAGCGTGGGCAGGACGTAGCTGCCCCAGCAGTAGAGCTCGTCGTCTGTCGTCGTCGCGCACGTGCTGGCGTGACCGGCGGCCACGGACTCGAAGGTGACGCCGGCGGGCGCCGGCACCAACGTCGGCACATCGGCGCTGGAGACGCCCGGGCCGTTGCCGAGCTGGTACGACCCGTCGCTGCCCCAGCAGTACAGCGCCCCACCGGTGCTCACGGCGCAGGCGTGGTAGCTGCCCGTGGCGATCGTGGTGAACGTGATGCCTGGCGGAGCGACGACGGGCACCGGTGAGGTCTGGTCCGAGGTCACGCCAGGCCCGTTGCCCAGCTGGCCGGCCTCGTCCCGGCCCCAGCAGTAGGCGTCGCCACCGGTGGAGAGGCCGCAGGAGAACTGGACGCCGTTGGGTTCGATGGTGGTGAGGGGAGGTACTGGTGACCCTTCAGCGCTGGCCGCCGGCGTCGACACGCCGCCGAGCGCGGCCAGGCCGGTGATCAACCCGGCCAGTACCATGAGGGCCGTGCGGCGGAACGCACCCCGCCCGAGCCTTCCGTCGTTGCGACCCGCTGAGCCTCGTGTCCGCGCCATGGTCCACCCTCTGTCCCGGTGCTCGAGGCACCGACCATCGTCCTCATCGGCACAGTACGGATGGATCGGCAGCTTGCCGTCCGTGCTGGCACGGACGCTCGTGAGCGCTCAGTGATGGAACCCGTCCGGGGCCGGCTCAGTCGTTGGAAAACCTGCTTGACCTCAAGAGAACTTGAGGTCGTAGCGTCCCCCGAGTGATCGACTCCCCCCGAAGCTCGCACCCCTGATGCTCTACCTCGACCCGCACGTCCACGCCCGCCGCTGGAAGACCTTGCCGGTGCTCTGCCTGAGCCTGGCGATGGTGATGATCGCCAACGGCAGCCTCAACGTGGCTCTGCCCGCCCTGGCCCGTGACCTCGACGCCTCCCCGAGCTCGCTCCAGTGGATGGTCGACGCCTATGCCCTGGTGTTCGCCGGCCTCCTCTTCACCGCCGGCACGCTCGGCGACCGCTTCGGACGCAAGGGCGCGCTGCAGGCGGGCCTCGTCCTGTTCCTCGCCGCCAGCCTCACGGCGACCTTCGTCGACAGCGCCACGGGTGTCATCGCCTGCCGCGCCGTGATGGGGATCGCCGCGGCGTTCGTGATGCCCTCGACGCTGTCGATCCTCACGAGCATCTTCCCGCCGGAGGAGCGGGGCAAGGCCATCGGCCTCTGGGCCGGCATCGCCGCCGGCGGCGCAGCCCTCGGGCCGGTCACCACCGGCTTCCTGCTCGAGCACTTCTGGTGGGGATCGGTCTTCCTGGTCAACGTGCCGATCGTGGCGATGGCCTTCGTCCTCGGCGCCCGGCTCGTGCCGAAGTCGCCCGACCGCGGCGACGAGCCGCTCGACCTGCCGGGCGCCGGCTTGTCGATCCTGGCGATCGGCGCGCTCGTCTACGCCATCATCGAGGCCCCGCTCCACGGCTGGGCCTCGTCGGACACGCTCCTCGTGTTCGCTGGCGCCGCCGTGCTGCTCGGGTTGTTCTTCTGGCGGGAGCGCACCGCGGCCCACCCGATGCTCGACCTCGCGCTGTTCCGGGACCCCCGGTTCAGCGTGGCGTCGGCCGGCATTGCGTTCGCCTTCTTCGCGATGTTCGGGACGTTCTTCCTCGTCACCCAGTACCTCCAGCTCGTGCTCGGGTACCGGCCGATGACCGCCGGGCTGACGATGTTGCCGGTCTCGTTGACGATGACGATCCTCGCCCCGCAGGCCCCTCGGCTCGTTGCCCGCTTCGGCGCCGCTCGGGTGGTCGGCTACGGCCTCGGCCTCACGTCGCTCGGGCTGGTCATGTTCTCGACGCTGGGCACCTCGAGCCCGGTGAGCCTCGTGTACGTGGCCTACATCCCGATGATGATCGGCATGTCGGTGTCGATGTCGCCGCTGACGACGCTCATCATGAGCTCGGTCCCACCGGCCCGGGCCGGCATCGGCTCGGCCATGAACGACACCACCCGGGAGCTCGGCGGCGCCCTGGGCGTGGCCGTCCTCGGATCGCTGCTGACGACCGGCTACGGCTCGTCGATCAGCTCGTCGCTCGGCGGCCTCTCGCCCGTCGACGCCCAGCTGGCCCGCAC
>JALYWQ010000093.1 GCA_030852625.1 Actinomycetota bacterium | reverse complement strand
CCGGTCTCGCCGTTGGCGTGGGGCGGCATGTTGTAGTGGTGCATGTAGCGCTTGCGCGGCTTGTCACCGAGGTTGTCGAGCAGCTGGTCCATCTTCGGCATGCCGAGGGTGAGGACGCTGAGGACCTGGGTCTCGCCCCGCTGGAACAGGCCGGTGCCGTGGGCGGTGTCGATGACGCCGACCTCGGAGGTGACGGTGCGCAGGTCGGCCGGGCCCCGGCCGTCGATGCGGATGCCCTCGTTCACCGTGCGACGACGGATGCGCGCCTTCTGGATGCTGCGGGCCGCCTCCTTGATCTCCTTCTCGCGGCCGGCGAACTCCTCGCCGAGCTGCTCGAGGGCCTGGGCGATGGCGGCATCGGTGGCGGCGTTGCGCTCGGCCTTGCCGGCGATGGTGCCGGCCTGCCCGAGGGCGTCGCCCACGGCAGCTTCGACCTTGGTCTTGACGTCGTCGCCGTAGTCGAGGATCGGGGTGAACTGGAGCGGGGTGATGCCCCGGCCGGCCTCGACCTGCGCCGTGAGCTGCTTCTGGAGCTCGATCGACTCCTTGATCCAGACCTTGCACTTCTCGAGGCCGTCGGCGATCACCTCTTCGGTGACCTTGGGGGCGCCGGCTTCGTAGTGGTCCCACGCCTTCTCGGTGCCACCGGCCTCGACCATCATGATGGCGACGTCGTCACCGACACCGCGACCGGCGACGATGAGCTCGAAGGTGCTCTCCTCCACCTCGTCAAAGGTGGGGTGGGGCACCCAGGTGCCGTCCTGGCTGTAGGCGATGCGCACAGCACCGATGGGGCCCTGGAACGGGATGCCCGAGATCTGCAGGGCGGCGCTGGCGCCGTTGATGGCCAGCACGTCGTAGGGGTTCTCGCGGTCGTGGCCCATGACCGTGACGACGATCTGGGTCTCGTTGCGGAAGCCGTCGGCGAACGACGGGCGCAGCGGCCGGTCGATCAGGCGGCAGGCCAGGATGGCGGCGTCGGTGGGACGGCCCTCCCGACGGAAGAAGCTGCCGGGGATCCGCCCGGCGGCGTACATCCGCTCCTCGACGTCGACGGTGAGCGGGAAGAAGTCGATCCCGTCACGCACGCCCTTGGCGGCGTTGGCGGTGACGAGGGCTTCGGTGCCCGCGATCTTCGCCACGACTGCGCCCTGGGACTGGAACGCGAGCTTCCCCGTCTCGAACGAGAGGGTCTTGTCGGTGCCGCTGATGGGCCCCGAAACGATGATGGCCTCAGCCATGTTTGTCTCCTTCGCTGATCTCGGACTCCCGAGACCAGATCGGGCGGCGAGGCCAGTTCCCAGTTGGCGACCACCGGGGATGCACCCCCGGGGATCGGCAACTGGCAGCTGACCCTTCGGTGCCGCCGGTTGTTGTTGGTTGGTTGGCTAGGTGTTGGCGCTGCCTACCGCCGCAGGCCCATCTTGGCGATGATCGTGCGGTAGCGCTCGACGTCGTTCTTGCGGACGTAGTCGAGGAGACGGCGGCGCTGGCCCACCAGCATCAGCAGGCCTCGCCGGCTGTGGTGGTCCTTCTTGTGCTTCTGCAGATGATCGTTGAGGTGGTTGATCCGCTTGGTGAGGATTGCGATCTGCACCTCGGGCGAGCCGGTGTCGGTGTCGTGGAGACGGTGCTCCGCGATGATCTCGGCCTTCTGCTTGTCGATCTGCTCGGACATGGTGGTTCGTGGCTCCTGGTTGGAGGTGGGTCTGTGGCCCGGCCCCTCGTGCGTTGCACGCGACGAGGCGCAGGTCCCCAAAACGGGACCCTGGGAGGCTACCAGCGAAGCCTCCGGAAGCCCGCATCACGGGCGTCGAGGATCAGTCGCGCGGGTCGCGGGCTGGGAGGAGGCGCCAGCGGTAGCGCGGCGGGTGGTGGAGGTCCTCGGTGTCGTGGTGGCGCTGGCGAGGCGTGAGCTGCAGCACAAGAGCGTCGGGCTCGTAGAGCGCGGCGTCGATCTCCTCGTGGGTGGCGCCCACCGGGTCGATGCCGTGGGCCATCTTGGCCTTCAGCACGGCCGTGCCGAGTCGGCCCCGCATGAGGTGGTGCATGATCGCCGGCAGCGTCTCGGGGTCCTTCAGGAGCCACGAGTGCGACGCCTTGCGGACCACGATCAGGTCGCCCCGAGCTCGGGACGCGGCCGCCTTGGCGGTGGCCAACGGCACCGCGAAGTCCCGGTCGCCGTGGACGGCGAACACCGGGATCCGGCGCCGACGGAGCTCGTCGAGCATCCAGCGGGTGCCGGGACTGCGCAGGATCGACGCCATCGGTCCGAGCATCCGCCAGGGCTTCCGGAGGTGACCGGCGACGGTGGGGCCCACCAACCGGCCGAGCTTGGCGGCCTGCCGCGGATCCCGGAACCACGGCACGGTGGAGATGGTGTCGACGACGAGGGTGACCCCGACCCCGACGAGGATCGGTGGGAACACCCGGGAGACGTTGACGATGCGGTCCCAGGGCTCGCCCACGATGGCGTCGAGCAGGATCACGGCGATGGCCCGCTCCGGCTGCCGGGCGGCCAGCTCGGTGACGAGTCGCCCGCCCATCGAGTGGCCGGCGAGCACGGCCTCGGGCACGCCGAGGTGGTCGAGCACGCGCCCGAGGAGCAGCGCGTAGCTCTCCATGCTCTGCGCACCGGTGGGCAGGCCGAGCGTGCCGCCGTGGCCGGCGGTGTCGACGGCGATGACCTTGAAGCCGAGATCCACGAGGCGCGACAGCGTCTGGGCGTAGAGGATCCCCTCCGCGGAGAAGCCGTGGACGACCACCAGCGGCACGCCCCGGCCGCAGATCGCCACACCCACCTCGTGGCCGTCGTCGAGGGTGATCGTGTGCCGGGCCAGCCGCGGGAGGGTGACGTCGACGACGTCGTCGAGGTCGGGCCCGGGGCCGATGATCGGTGCCTCGGGGCTCACGAGGTCGCGCACAGTGCTGGGGTGGCTGGTGTCGAACCCCCGCCACAGCGGGATGACCTCGCACGCGTCGGGATCGTCGTCGTCGGTGTCGTCGAGCGCCACCTCGATGGGCTCCCAGCCCTCGTCGGTCGTCATCCCCACCAGTCTGGCCGACGCCGAGGGGACCTCCGGACGATGCCGCCCCAACGACACCGGATCTTCACAGAAGGATTCGGCGGGCCTCGTCGCAATCCGCCGCGATCTGCGCGATCAGGGCATCGATCGACTCGAACTTCACCTCGCCGCGCAGGCGAGCGACGAACTGCACCCGCACCGCTTCGTCGTAGAGGTCGCCCTCGAAGTCGAGGACGTGGGCTTCGAGCAGGCTGGCGTGGGCCTCGGCGTAGAAGGTGGGCCGGCGTCCGAGGGAGATGGCGGTGGGGTGCACCGAGCCGTCGGCCCGCACGAACCAGCCGGCGTAGATCCCGTCCGCCGGCAGCAGGATGTCGCCGGGCACGGACACGTTGGCGGTGGGGAAGCCGAGCTCACGGCCCCGCTCGTCGCCGTGGGCCACCACGCCGCGCACCTCGTGGTGGCGGCCGAGCATGGCGTTGGCCCGGCCGAGGTCGCCCTCCACCAGCGCATGGCGCACCGCCGTGGAGCTGGCCTTGTCGCCCCCGGCGGCCGGGTTCCCGGAGGCGTCGAGCAGGGGGATGGTCTCCACCTCGAACCCCAGCTGGGAACCGAGGGTGCGGAGCAGGTCGGTGGTGCCCTTGCGCTGGTAGCCGAAGTGGAAGTCGTCGCCCACGATCACGATGCGGGCGCCGAGCCCGTCGACGAGCACCGTCTGCACGAAGTCCTCGGCGGGCTCCTTGGAGCGCACCTCGTCGAAGGTGATCACGAGGCACCGGTCCACGCCGGTGGTGGCGAGGAGCTCGAGCTTCTGCTCGATGTCGGTGAGCAGTCGCGGGGCCGACTCCGGACGCACCACCGACGCCGGGTGACGGTCGAAGGTGACGACGGTGGAGCTGATCCCGAGGTCGTCGGCTCGACGCCGCATCTGGGCGATGACGGCCTGGTGGCCGAGGTGCACGCCGTCGTAGGCGCCGATCGTCACGACCGTGCCACCCTCGGGCCGGGACCCTGGCCCGACGTCGCGCAGCACCTCCATCGGGCCGAGGTTAGGCATTGCTCGCCGGAGCCAGCACAACGGCCGGCTTGGCCTGGCCGTCACGATGGGGCTCGTAGACCGCGATGAGGGCTCCCTGCTCGTCGAGCACGGGCCACGGTCCCTCCGACCCCGGTGACAGACCGAGCGCATCGAGCGGGAGGACCTTGCCGTGTCCGACGGCCTCCACCTCCGCGGCGCCGACCGATACGGCCGGCAGGTCCCGCAGGGCGGCGGCCGGAGAGAGGAGCCGATCGGGGGTGATCCCCTCCACGGTGACCGCCTCGTCGGGCGTGAACGATCCGATGGCGGTCCGGCGGAGGTCTCGCAGGTGGGCACCGCCGCCGAGGGCGGTCCCGAGATCGGCGGCCAGGGTTCGGATGTAGGTGCCCGACGAGCAGCTGACCTCGATCGGGAACGCACCCGGCTCGATCGGTTCGCCCACGAGGAGCTCGTGGACCGTCACCGGTCGGGCCGCCCGTTCCACCTCGACACCTTCGCGGGCGAGCTCGTGCAGGCGCCGCCCGTCGACCTTCACGGCCGACACCATCGGCGGCACCTGGAGGATGTCACCGATGAGGGCGCCGGCCGCCTGGCGGACCGCTTCCACGTCCACCCCGGTCATGTCCCAGGTGCCGGTGACCTCACCCGATGCGTCGAGGGTGGAGGTGGCGGTGCCGAGGACGACGACGCCCGTGTACCGCTTCGGGAACAACCCGAGGAACCGCAGCAGGCGGGTGACCCGCCCGACGCCGAGGAGGAGCACCCCGGTGGCGTCGGGGTCGAGCGTGCCCGAGTGACCGACCTTCCGGGTGCCGAGCAACCCCCGGCTCTTGGCCACCACGTCGTGACTGGTCCAGCCCGGTTCCTTGTCGACCACCACGAGGCCGTCGGGCCCCGGCGGCCCGCCCCGCCCCATCAGTCGTCGCGGTGGAGCTCGCGCAGCACCTCGTCGATGCGCACCGCACCCCGCACCACGTCGTCGGGACGGAACACGAGCTCCGGCGTGCGCTTCACACGGGTCTGGCGGGCGATGGCCGACTGGAGCTTCTGGCGCACCTCGGCCAGCCCCTCGAGCACCTCCACGTCGTCGTCCTCACCGCCGAGGGTGTCGTAGTAGACGATGGCCCGACCGAGGTCGGCGTCGGTGTCGACGCCGGTGATGGTGAGGAGCTCGAGGCGCTCGTCGTCGATCCGCTCCAACTCGTCGCCGAGGATCTCCTGGAACAGGCGGTTGAGTCGGGCCGTGCGCGGATAGTCGCGGGCCGTGCTGTGGGTGCGAGCTCGCTTTGCCATGGAAACGCCCCCTTCCCGAGGGCCCGTGATCCGAAGATCAGGTGCGAGGGATCTCGCGCTCCTCGAAGGTCTCGATGATGTCGCCGGGCTTGAGGTCCTGGAAGTCGCTCAGGCCGATGCCGCACTCGAAGCCGGCCTGCACCTCACGGACGTCGTCCTTGAAGCGCCGGAGCGACTGGACCGTGCCCTTCCAGATGATCGTGCCCTCGCGGAGGAACCGGACCTTGGAGTTGCGGGTGATCGTGCCGTTGAGGACGTAGCAACCGGCGATCTTGCCGATGCGGGGCACCGAGAAGATCTCCCGGACCTCGGCGTCGCCGGTGACGACCTCTTCGTACTCCGGGGCGAGCATGCCGATCATGGCCGACTCGATGTCCTCGAGGATCTGGTAGATGATCTCGTAGGTCCGGACCTCGACCTCTTCGACCTGGGCCAGCTCCCGCGCCTTGCGGTCGGGGCGGACGTTGAAGCCGATGATCGTGGCGCCCGAGGTGGCGGCCAGCTGCACGTCCTGCTGGGTGATCCCACCGACGGCGCGGTGCACGAACCCGAGCTTGACCTCGTCGCGCTCGAGCTTGCGGAGGCTCTCGGTGAGGGCCTCGAGCGAGCCGGTGGTGTCGGCCTTGAGGACGATGTTGAGGGTGGCGACGTCGCCGCGCTGGATCTGCTCGAAGATGTCCTCGAGCTTCCCCCCGCCCGACACTGCGGCCTCGCGGCCGAGGTTCGCCACGCGGTGCCAGTGCTCGCGGGTCTCGGCGACGGACTTGGCCGTCTTCTCGTCGGGCGCCACCACGAACGGGTCGCCGGCGTCGGCGACGTCGTTGAGGCCGAGCACCTGGACCGGCATGGACGGACCGGCTTCCTTGACCTGCTCGCCGTGGTCGTTGATGAGCGCTCGCACACGACCCCACGCCGGGCCGGCCACGAGGGGCTCGCCGACACGGAGGGTGCCTCGCTGCACGAGGATGTTGGCCACCGGGCCCCGACCGATGTCGAGGTGCGACTCGAGGACCACGCCGGCGGCACGGCCTTCGGGGTTGGCCCGGAGGTCTTCCACGTCGGCGACGAGCAGAAGGGTCTCGAGCAGGTTGTCGACGCCCTCCCCGGTGAGCGCGCTCACGGGGATCATCTCGGTGTCGCCGGCCCAGTCGTTGGGGATGAGGCCGTGCTCGGAGAGCTGCTGCTTCACCCGGTCGACCTGTGCGCCTTCGCGGTCGATCTTGTTGATGGCGACCACGATCGGGGCGCCCGACGCCTTGGCGTGGTTGAGGGCCTCGACGGTCTGCGGCATGACGCCGTCGTCGGCCGCCACCACGAGGACCACGATGTCAGTGGCCTCGGCGCCGCGGGCCCGCATGGCGGTGAACGCCTCGTGGCCGGGGGTGTCGATGAACGTGATGACCCGACCCTGCCGCTCGACCTGGTACGCACCGATGGCCTGCGTGATGCCACCGGCCTCGCCGGCGACCACGTTGGCGCTGCGAATGTTGTCGAGCAGCTTCGTCTTGCCGTGGTCGACGTGGCCCATCACGGTGATGATCGGCGGGCGTGCGGGAGCGTCGTCGTCCTCGTCGGCGAGGAGGTCCTCCATGCCGAGCACCTTCTGGAGCTCGACCTCCTGCTCCTCACCCGGGTCGACCAGGCGCAGCGTGGCGCCGATCTCCTCGGCGAACAGTTCGATCTGCTCGTCGGAGAGCGACTGGGTGGCGGTGACCATCTCCCCCATCTGCATGAGGAAGCGCACGACGTCGGCTGCGGTGCGGTTGAGCTTCGGACCCAGCTCCTGCGGGGTGGAGGCGCGCTCGATGACCACGTCGCCCTCGGGGACCGGAGCCTCCTTGGGCGTGTACGTGGGGAGGTCCATCGGCTGGAGCTCCTCGCGGCTCCGACGCCGGCGACCACCCTTGCGACGGGGCGGGCGCTGCTGCGGGCCACGGCCGCCACCGGGGCGACCGCCACCGGGACCACCGCCAGGACCTCCGCCCGGACCACCGCCGGGACGGTTGGCGCCGAAGCCACCACCGGGGCCTCCGGGACCGCGGGGCGGACCACCGGGGCTCGAC
>JALYWQ010000115.1 GCA_030852625.1 Actinomycetota bacterium | reverse complement strand
TCCGCCTCTACCAGGCCTGCTACCAGGAGCTCGGCCGATGAGGTGGCGGGCCGCGCTGGTCGCCGCGATCGTGGCCGTGGCCGGGGTGCCCGGTGTGGCGACGGCGCAGGAGGACGAGCCCACCACGACCACCGCCGACGACCCAGCGGTCGACGAACCCACGACCACCACGTCGACCACGATCGACCGAGCCTCGACGACCACCACGACGGTCGCGCCGCCGACGAGCACCTCGACGTCGCCCTCCACCACCTCGCCCACGACGCCCACCACCGCTCCATCGCCCGACCGCTCGGTCGACCTCCCGCCGGCGCCGGCCGGGTTCGCCGATCGACTCGGTGCGCTCTACCGGACCCTCATCCGGATCGTCGACGACGGCGCCGCGGCCGGTGCGCCGCCGGTGACCACGATGGATCCGGAGACGTTCGACCGCTCCCTCGACCGGGCCGCGCCGGCCGACCTGGCCGCCATCCACCAGGCCGTCCAACAGGTGGACCTGGCCCAGGTCGAGCGGACCTACCGGGAGATCGAAGCCGTCACGGCGGTTGTGGCGCCGGCGGCTCGGGAACGGGCCGCGGGCACCGGGAGCGAGTCGGGGACGGCCGCACCGGGCCCGACCGACGATGATCCTGCGCCCACCACGAGCGCGGCGGCTCCCGAGGGTGACGAGCCGTCGGCCACGATGGGGCCGGTGCTGTCGGCCCTCGTCCACGGCGCCGGCGGCGCTCCCAGCACGGAGGCCACGAACCGCGTCGTCGCCTCCATCACCTCCGTCCCGCCCATCGAGCCCCCGCCCCCGCCCTACGAGGCCATCCCGCCCGTCGAGCCGACCGAGACGATGGTGTGCCCCGACCCGCCGCCGGGGCCCCACGTGGGCAACTACGCCATCAACGCGGCCAAGGTGGCCCGGATCGCCATCAACGTCGTCAACGAGGTCTACGACTCGGACGAGGAGATCCAGATCCCGCTGCCGGCCCTCGACGCCGTGATCGCCATCCCCCGCTTCGAGAAGCTGGCCATCGTCGCACTGCTCGATGCGGCCAAGATCGTGGAAGCCACCCTCACCTACCTCCGGGACATCTACTGGGACTGCGGTTCGATCGACTTCTACCGGCAGGCCAAGGTGCTCGACAACGTGTCGCAACACCTCTACGCGCTGATGACCCAGGCCGACGGCACGGCCAGCAACATCAACGCCGGCCTCATCACGGTGAGCGACCAGGTCGAGGAGATCGAGCGCTCCGCCACGTCGATGATCCGACTCCGGATCAACGAAGCCCTCACCCGCCCCCTCGACGCCGCGCCCCGCATCCTCTACATGCTCCCGGCCTCGGAGGGCGGGTACCTCGACGCCGTCCCCGTGGGGGTGCAGGGGATCGTCACGGCGAACCTCGCAGCCGCGCAGACCGCGGGGCTGCCGGTGAACTCGGCGGCGCCGCTCTACCTGCGGATGGCTGACCAAGCCCTGGCCGAGGGCCAGTACGCCCGGGCCTTCGTGCTCTACCAGAAGACCTACCAGCACCTCGGACGATGATGGGGGGCATGCGACGCGCACTCCTCGTCCTCACCGCCACCGTCGTCGCCGGCCTCGGGGCCGGCTGCGGGGATGACGGCGACTCCGTGAGCGACCGGCTCGGTGACGAGCTGGAGGAGCAGGTGGGCGTGGACGGAGCCGATGTGTCGTGCCCCGATGGGGCGGAGGCCGAGCGGGGCGCGGTGTTCGACTGCCGGGTGTCGAAGGACGGCGAGACGGCCACCATCCGGGTCAGCTACGACACCGACGACCACTTCACGTTCGACCTCGCCGAGGGCGAGCCCGTGCCCGACTTCATCCTCGAGGCCGTCGACGCCGACCTGCCCGACCGGGCCACGACGACCTCGAGCACGGCGGCGCCGAGCTCGACGACGTCGTCGACCCCCTGACGGGACGGTTCAGCCAGCCGGCGCCGGTGCGGGCTCGGCCATGGCCCGCTGCTCGAGGTACTCCTCGAAGCCGGCCACGCCCATCTCCCGACCGATGCCCGACTGCTTGAAGCCGCCGAAGGGCACGTCGGCGCCGTACCAGAGGCCACCGTTGACCGACATCGTGCCGGTGCGGATCCGTCGGGCCACGCGGAGGGCCCGCTGGTGGTCGGCGCTCGACACGCCGCCGGACAGGCCGAAGATCGAGTCGTTGGCCATGCGCACGGCGTCGTCGTCGTCCTCGTACGGGATGGCCACGAGCACCGGCCCGAACACCTCGTCGCGGGCGATGGTCATCTCGTTGGTGACGTCGGCGAGCAGCGTGGGCTGGAAGAAGAAGCCCTTCTCGAACTCCGGGGCGATGCCGCCGCCGAGCACCACCCGGGCGCCGTCGGCCACGGCCTGCTGCACCATGCCGTCCATCCGCTCCAGCTGGGCCCGGTTGACGATGGCACCGGTCATGTTGCCCGGGTCCTCGGGATCGCCGTAGCTGACGGCGCCGATCATGGCCGCAGCCGCTTCGACGCCCTCCTCGTACCGGGACCGGGGGAGGAGCAGCCGCGTGCTGGTGGCGCAGCCCTGGCCGCCGTGGGTGCACACACCGAACGCAGCTGCGATCACCGCGCCGGCCATGTCCTCCACGTCGTCGAGCACGATCTGGGCCGACTTGCCGCCCAGCTCGAGGAAGATCCGCTTGATGGTGGCCGCACCCGCCTCCATGATCCGGCGGCCGACGGCGGTGGAGCCGGTGAAGCTCACCATGTCGACCAGGGGGCTCGTGGTGAGCACCTCGCCGATGGCCTTGTCCTGGGCCGTGACCACGTTGACGACGCCAGCCGGGATGTCGGTGTGCTCGGCGATGAGCCGGCCGAGGGCCAGGCCCGTCCAAGGCGTGTCGGGGGCCGGCTTGAGCACCACCGTGCAGCCCGCCGCCAGGGCGGGGGCCACCTTGGCGATGTTGATCTGATTGGGGTAGTTCCACGGGGTGATGGCGGCCACCACGCCCACCGGCACCTTCTCCACCCACCGGTTGGAGGGACCGGCCATGGTCTCGGCCACGCCGAGCTGCTCGTCCCACGAGTAGCTCTCGGCGAGGTCGGCGTAGAAGGGGAGGAACTTGAGGGGCTCGCCGAGCTGCGGGCCGCCCATGAGCATGCGGGGCGCGCCGACCTCGGCCACCGTGATGTCGGCCAGGTCCTCCTGGTGCTCGAGGAGGGCCTCGTGCAGCTGGCGGAGGCACCGAGCCCGGAAGGCCGGGTCCTCGGACCACGAGGTTTCGTCGAAGGCCCGACGGGCGGCCTCGATGGCCCGCTCGACGTCAGCCGGGGAGGCGTCGGCCGACACGCCGATGACCTCCTCGGTGGCCGGGTTGATGTTCGGGTAGGTGGCCCCGCCCTCGGCTTCGACGAGCTTCCCGTCGATCAGCAGCCGCTCTTCATGCCATGAGCTCGCGTTCAGCGCCATCGTCATCCCTCCGCTCGGACCTGGTCCTTCAACGCCGGCACGATCGGTGGCGCGTCGCGCCAGCTCGGCACCCCGTGGGCCTCGTCGCCGATCGGGTACTTGTCGTCGCGCACCTCGGCCCAGTGGCTGTGGTTCAGCTGGTGGATCGTGAAGCAGGCCTGCAGGGCGTTGTAGAAGCCCATGTTGTCGACCGACTGGTTGACCGACTCCTTGATGAGCAGCGCCGGCATGGTGGGCGTCTTGGCGATCCGCTGGGCGAACTCGAGGGTGCGCTGTTCGAGCTCGTCGAGCTTGAACACCTTCGACACCATGCCGAGCTGGTGGGCCTCGTGGATGTCGAGCGAGTCGCCCGTGAGGAGCAGCTCCTTGGCCTTGCGGGGACCGAACTCCCACGGGTGGCCGAAGTACTCCACGCCGCACATGCCGAGTCGGGTGCCCACCACGTCGGCGAAGCGCACCTCCTCGGAGCCCACGATGAGGTCGCACGCCCACATCAGCATGAGGCCGGCTGCGTACACGTCACCGTGCACCTGGGCGATGGTGATCTTGCGGAGGTTGCGCCACCGCAGGGTGTTGTTGAAGAAGTAGTGCCACTCCTGGAGCATCCGGTTCTCGGCCCCCTCCCGGGTGCCGCCGTTGATGCCGCGGGTGGGGTGCATGTTGGGACCGGGGCCGTACTCCTCGACCGACTCCTTCGAGCCCATGTCGTGACCGGAGGAGAACATCTTCCCGGCACCGCCGAGGATCACGACCCGCACGGTGTCGTCGCGCTCGGCCTCCATGAAGGCGTCGTCGAGCTCGACGAGCAGGCCGCGGTTCTGGGCGTTCCGCTGGTCGGGCCGGTTGAGGTAGATGCGCGCCACCCGACCCTCGTCGAGCAGCTCGTAGGAGAGGAACTTGTACTCCGGCATTCGGCGGACTCCGTTTCGGGTCGGTCCAGGCGGCGGCGATCTGACAGTACCGTCACCCTACGCGGGCGCCGGCGGGCCGGGCCACGCCTCGTGGGTCAGAACTTGGCCTTGCCGCCGTCGGCGGGGCGGTGGGCGGCGGGCATGTCGCGGATCATGTTCTCCTGGCTGAACGACGCCACCATCCGCCCGTCCTGGGTGAACACCTCGGCCCGGCCGTGGGAGCGGCCCCGACCGGCCACGGTGGCGTGCTGGTCGAGGAGCAGCCAGTCGCCGGCGTGGAAGGGCTCGTGGAAGGTGAGGGTCTGGGCCAGCACGGTGGTCGACACCGACACGTGGGCCATCGACTGGCCGATGCCCGGGTGGGGCCGCATGGCGGTGCCGATGAGGAAGCCGTCGCTGGCGTAGGCCAGCAGGGCCTGGCTGGTGGCGAGGTCGTCGGGCGCGCCCGGCACCCGGCTCCACACCCGCAGCTCCGGCGGGCCGATGGCCTCGGGATCGCTGATGTCAGCGCCTTCGGTGACCCGGATGTCCCACCACTCGGCGTGGGTGCTGCCGGTGAGGCCATCCGGTCCCTCCACCTCGGGGGCGTCGAGCTGGTGGCGGATGAGGTCGTCGTCGGGGGCGTGGAGGAGCACGATCGAGCGGGTGCACACCTTGCCGGCCTGGCCGATGGTGACCGAGCAGCTGCCGAAGGCCCGGCCGGCGTTCATCACGTCCACCTCGATGTCGAGCGGGGCCTCCGACGACGCACCGCGGGCGAACACCGTGTGCAGCGAGAGCACCTGCTTGTCGGGCACCGTCTTCACGGCAGCCATGAGCGACTGGGCGAGGAGCTGGCCGCCGAACACCACCTGCCCCGGGCCGTCGGTGGGGCTGGTGCCGGTGAAGCGGCCGTCGCCGGTGGGCTGCACGTCGAAGGTGGCGAGGATGTCCGCGAGGGTGCTCATCGGCTCGGGACATTACGTGGGGTCGACCACCGTTAGCTAACATCTGTGTCACTTGAGGACGAGGGGGACCTGCGATGGAGCTCGAGGACATGGTGATGGTGAGCGTGGACGACCACGTGGTCGAGCCGCCCCACCTCTTCGAAGGCCGCCTCCCGAAGAAGTACGAGGACCTGGCCCCGAAGTTCGTGACCAACGACGACGGCACCAACGCGTGGGTCTACGAGGGCCAGGTGATGAGCAACGTGGCCCTCAACGCGGTCGCCGGCCGGCCCCCTGACGAGTACGGCATCGAGCCCACGTCGTTCGACGAGCTCCGCCCCGGTTGCTACGACATCGACGAACGGGTGAAGGACATGGACGCCAACGGCGTCGTCGGCTCGCTGTGCTTCCCGAGCTTCCCGCAGTTCTGCGGCCAGCTCTTCGCCCGCACCGAGGACAAAGACGTGGCCCTCGCGATGGTGCGGGCCTACAACGACTGGCACATCGACGAGTGGTGCGGCACCCACCCGGGCCGCTTCATCCCGTGCTCGCTGCCGGCCATCTGGGACCCCGAGGTGCTGGCCGCCGAGGTCCGCCGCACCGCGGCCAAGGGGGCCCACGCCGTCACCTTCTCGGAGAACCCGTCGAAGCTCGGCTGGCCCAGCATCCACTCCGACCACTGGGATCCGTTCTGGAAGGCCTGCTCCGACGAGCAGGTGGTGGTGTGCATGCACATCGGCTCGTCGTCGGCCCTCGTCGTCACGAGCGACGACGCCCCGATGGACTGCCTCATCACGCTCACCCCGATGAACATCGTGCAGGCCGCCGCCGACCTCGTGTGGTCGCAGGTGCTGCGGAAGTTCCCCGACCTCAAGGTGGCCCTCTCCGAGGGCGGCATCGGCTGGATCCCGTACTTCCTCGAGCGGGTTGACTACAACTACGGCCGCCACCACGTGTGGACCGGGCAGGACTTCGGTGACCGCCTGCCGTCCGAGGTGTTCAACGACCACGTGCTCACGTGCTTCATCGACGACAAGTTCGGGCTCGCCTCGCGCGACTTCCTGAACATGGACCACGTGATGTGGGAGTGCGACTACCCCCACTCCGACTCCACCTGGCCCACCGCGCCGGAGACCCTCTGGGCCGACGTGAAGGGCCTGCCCGACCACGACATCGACCGCATCACCCACCTCAACGCCATGCAGCAGTTCCAGTACGACCCGTTCACGGCGCTCGGTGGCAAGGAGAACTGCACCGTCGGCGCGCTGCGGGCCACCGCCGTCGGCCACGACGTGTCGATCAAGTCCACCCGCAAGCGGGAGGGCGGGGGCCACATCAAGGCCGCCGACCTCATGGCGTTGAGCACGAAGTCGACCTGATCCTTGGACCTTCGCCTCACCGACGAGCAGGAACAGCTCGTCGAAGCCTTCAGCGGCCTCTTCGCCAAGCAGTCGTCGCCCGAGCAGGTGCGGGCCGCCGAGCCCGTCGGCTTCGACGCCGACCTCTGGAGCCGGCTCACCGAGCTCGGCGTGGTGGCCATGGCGGTGGGCGAGGACGCCGGCGGGTGGGGGGCGTCGCTCCTCGACCTCACGCTCGTTGCCGAGCAGCTGGGCCGGGCCGTCGCGCCGGCACCGATCGTCGAGGCGCAGGTGGCCGCTCGGCTGCTCGCCCGCCTCGGTGGTGGCCCCGCCGCTGACGCCCTCGCCACGGCGGTGGCGGGGGAGCGGATCGTCACCCTCGCCCTCCATCCCACGCGGGGCGACCAGGCCCGCCTGGTGCCGGCCGCGGCGGTTGCGGACGACGTGATCGTGCGCCACGGCGATCGCCTCCTCCTCGTGCCGGGCGCCGGTCGGGACGCCCACGTGGAGAACCTCGGCTCCATGCCGGTGGCCGACGTGGCCGTCCCCGCCGACGCCGTCGAACTGGCAAGCGGCGCCGACGCCGCGGCGGCCCTCGACCGGGCGCTCGA
>JALYWQ010000060.1 GCA_030852625.1 Actinomycetota bacterium | reverse complement strand
GTGCGGAGCCGGCCGACGCCGCGGCGTTCGACGGTGCCGAGACCGAGGCGTTCGAGACCGACCTCGGTGATCTCGAGGAGGACGGCGAGTGAAGGTCGTGCTCCGCACCGACGTCGACCAGGTCGGCAAGAAGGGCGACATCGTCGACGTGGCCGACGGCTACGCCCGCAACTACCTCGTCCCCAAGGGCCTGGCCTTCAAGGCCACGGCCGGGGTGGCCGCCCAGGCGGCGTCGATGCGGCGCAGCCGCGACCTCCGTGACGCCAACGACCGGGCCGCCGCCGAGGCCATCGCCAAGACCCTCGTCCCGAAGGTGATCACGATCACCCACCGGGCCGGGGGCGAGGGCAAGCTCTTCGGTTCGGTCACCACCACCGAGATCGCCGAGGCGGTGGCGGCCCAGGCCGGCATCGAGCTCGACCGTCGCAAGCTCCACCTCGACGAGCCGATCAAGACCGTGGGCTCCCACCTCGTGCCGGCCAAGCTCCACGCCGACGTGGAGTTCCCGATCACCGTGGAGATCGTGGCCGGTTAGCCGCGAGCTCCGGCGCAACGCCGGAGTTGTCCACAGCTCGTCCACAACGCCGCGACCCTGCAATCCACAGGGTTGTCCTTCTGGCTGCCCACAGGGCGGTTGGGTGATGCTCGGAGTCACGCATGCCTGCTGGACCGGATGACCAAGAAGCGCCCCGGCGAGCAGCCGCGGCGGGGCGGGTTCCCCCGCACGACCTCCACGCCGAGGAGTCGCTCCTCGGCGCCATGATGCTGTCGTCGGAGGCCATCGCCTCCGCCGCCGGCGTGGTCACCGCGTCCGACTTCTACAAGCCCGCCCACGGCCACATCTACGACGCCATCCACACCCTCTACGCGTCGGGGCAGCCGGTCGACTCCGTGACCGTGGCCGACGAGCTGCGGCGGGCCAACCTCCTCGACACGCTGGGCGGCACCGCGGTGCTGGCCCAGATCATGGCGTCCACGCCGGCCACCACCAACGCCGGTCGCTACGCCGTCATCGTCGAGGAGTACTCGCTCCTCCGCCGCCTCATCGGCGTGGCCGGCGAGATCGCTGAGCTCGGCTACTCGGTGCCCGAGGACGTCACCAAGGCCATGGACCGGGCCGAGTCGCTCGTCTACGAGGTGAACGAGCGCCGGGTCACCGACTCCACCAAGCGGCTGTCGGAGCTCCTGTCCGACAACATCGACCGCCTCGAGAAGCTCTTCGAGCGGGGCGACGCCATCACCGGCACCCCCACCGGGTACCTCGACCTCGATCAGCTCCTCTCCGGCCTCCAGCCCAGCGCCCTCATCGTGGTCGGCGCCCGGCCGGCCATGGGCAAGTGCGTGGCCTGGGACACGCCGATCCTCGATCCGGTCACCGGCGCCGTGCGCACCGCCGCCGAGCTGCACCGCGCCGGCGAGGCGGGTGACGACGTGCGTGTGTTCGCCCTCGACGACGACCACCGCCTGGCGGTGGCGGCGCCGTCGGCCTTCGTCGACGACGGTCGCAAGCCGGTCTTCACCGTGCGCACCCGGCTGGGCCGTGAGGTGCGGACCACCGCCAGCCACCCCTTCCTCACCCCCAGCGGGTGGAGGCCGCTCGCCGGGCTGGTGGCGGGCGACGTGGTCGCCGTGCCGGCCGAGCTGCCGGTGTTCGGGGCCGACCCGATGCCGGGTGCCGAGGTCGGGCTGCTCGGCTACCTCGTGGGCGCCGGCACCGGAGGCGACCAGGGCCCGGGTGTGCGCTGCACCGACGAGGTGGTGGCGCTCGACCTCGGCGAGCTGGCCGCCCGCGTCGGCCTCGAGGTCCACCCCTTCCTCAGCTCGGGTGGGCCCCGCCGGTTCGACCTCGTCCCGGGCCCGGCGCTGGCCCGCCTCGTGCACGAGCACAAGGTGTCGGCGGCCCCGGCGCGCCGCCGGGTGCCCGAGGCGGTGTACCGGTTGCCCCGCCACCAGCTGGCTGCGTTCGTGAACCGGGCCTTCGCCGTGGGCGCGTCCACGTGGACCGGCGGCGACGAGGGCCGGATCACCTTCACGACCGCCAGCCGGCGCCTCGTGCACGACCTGCAGCACCTCCTGCTGCGCTTCGGGATCAACGCCACCGCCGCGGAGCCGGTGGTCGCCATCAACGACTCGGCCTGGGTGACCCACGAACTGGTGATCTCCGACCCCACCGACCTCCGGCGCTTCGCCGACGAGATCGGCATCGTCGGCCAGCAGTCCGTGCTGGAGGAGCTCGTCGCCGCGAGCCGGGCCGGCGCCGAACCGGCCCTGGCCGGTGGGAGCAGTGCGTCCCGTTCGTCAGGCGGCGGCGGGGCCGCCGGCGGAACCGACGGGGCCGTCGTTCGGTGGGACGAGATCGTGGCCATCGACGACGACGGCGAGGAGCAGGTCTACGACCTCACCATCCCGGAGCTCCACAACTTCGTGGCCGGCGACGTGTTCGTGCACAACACGTCCTTCGCCCTCGGCATGGTGGCCCACGCCGCCCTGCAGGCCCAGCGCCCAGTGCTCTTCTTCTCCCTCGAGATGAGCAACCTCGAGCTCTCGCAGCGACTGCTCTGCGCCGAGGCCCGCGTCGACTCGCAGCGGGTTCGCAACGGGCAGCTGCAGCAGGACGACTGGACGAAGATCTCCAAGGCCATGGGCCACCTGGCCGATGCGCCGATCTGGATCGACGACAACCCGAACCTCACGATCATGGAGATCCGGGCCAAGGCTCGGCGGCTGAAGAGCCACATCGGCGACCTCGGCATGATCGTCGTCGACTACCTCCAGCTCATGACCGGCCGCTCCAACGCCGAGAACCGCCAGGTCGAGGTGTCGGAGCTCTCCCGCGGCCTCAAGATCCTGGCCCGCGAGCTCGAGACCCCGGTCGTCGCCCTCTCGCAGCTCTCCCG
>JALYWQ010000030.1 GCA_030852625.1 Actinomycetota bacterium | reverse complement strand
GTGATGGAGCACATCCCCGACGACGAGGCCGCCGCCCGCGAGCTCATGCGGGTGCTCCGCCCCGGCGGCACGATCGCGGTGACCGTCCCGTCGTGGTTCCCGGAGAAGGTCTGCTGGGCGCTGTCGGACGAGTACCACGCGCCGTTCGTCGAGGGCGGGCACGTGCGCATCTACACCGAGGCCCGGCTGCGGTCGGTGCTGCGGGGCGGCGGGCTGGCGCCGCGGGGCGCCCACCACGCCCACGCCCTGCACTCGCCCTACTGGTGGCTGAAGTGCGCCGTCGGGCCCACGAACGACGACCACCCGCTGGTCCGCGCCTGGCACAAGCTGCTCGTCTGGGACATCGTGGAGCAGCCGCTCGTCACCCGGCTGGCCGAGAAGGTCCTCAGCCCGGTGCTCGGCAAGAGCCTGATCGTCTACGCCACCAAGGGCCTCACCTCATGAGCGAGCTCGCCGTCCCCGGGATGCTCAGCGCCAGCGACCTCCGGGCCACCGGCGCGTCGATCGTCGACCAGCAGCAGCCCGACGGCATGATCCTCTGGTTCCCCGGCGGCCACGCCGACCCGTGGAACCACATCGAGGCGGCCATGGCCCTCGACCTCACCGGCTTCCGCGCCGAGGCCGAGCGGGCCTACCAGTGGCTGGTCGACAGCCAGCGCCCCGACGGCTCGTGGCACCACTACTACCTGGCCGACGGCATCGAGGACCCGAAGTTCGACGCCAACGTCATCGCCTACGTGGCCGCCGGCGCCTGGCACCACTACCTCCTCACTCGTGACCGCGGGTTCCTGGAGACGATGTGGCCGGTCGTCGAGCGGGCCGTCGAGTGGGTGCTCGAGCTGCAGACGCCCCGGGGCGAGATCCTCTGGGCCCGCCACCCCGACGGCACGCCGTGGCCGTTCGCCCTGCTGACGGGCTCGTCGTCGATCTGCCACAGCCTGCGCTGCGCCATCGCGCTGGCCGAGCTGCTCGGCCACGAACGGCCCGATTGGGAGCTGTCGGCGGCCCGCCTGGCCCACACCATCGCCGAGGTGCCCGACGCGTTCGCGCCGAAGCACCGGTGGGCGATGGACTGGTACTACCCGGTGCTCGGCGGCGTCGTGCTCGGCGAAGCCGGCCGCGACCGCCTCGAGTCGCGCCGCGACACCTTCTTCTACGAGGGCAAGGGCGTGCGCTGCGTGTCCGACCGACCCTGGATCACCGTGGCCGAGACCTGCGAGTGCGCCCTCGCCCACCTCGCCGTCGGCGATCGCCGCACCGCCGAGGAGCTGTTCGGCTGGGCCCAGCAGTTCCGCCACGACGACGACGGCCGCTACTGGACCGGCACCGTCTTCCCGCAGGAGGCCCGCTTCCCGGCCGGGGAGCGCAGCACCTACACCGCGGCGTCGGTGGTCCTCGCCGCCGACGCCCTCGCCGGCCAGACCTCGGCCAGCGCCCTCTTCGTCGACCACGACCAGGTCCTCCCCAAGCTCTTGGAGTTGTAGGGGGTCAGGTCCTTCGAAGGATCCTGAGGCTTCCTACTGCGACTACCGGCTCGAAGCGGCCTGACTCGACGGCTGGTCGGTAGAGCTGCTCGTACGGGGCCTGGCCGCCGTCGTTCGGGTCCTCGAAGACGTCGTGGATGCAGTAGGTGCCGCCGGGCACGACGTGCGGGGTCCAGCCTTCGTAGTCGAGGCGGGCCGGCTCCTCGCCGTGGCCGCCGTCGACGAAGAGGAAGGCGAGCGGGGTGCCCCACGCCCGGGCGACGAGCGGCGAGCTCCCGACTACCGCCACGACCGTGTCCTCGAGGCCGGCGTCGTGGATCGTGCGACGGAAGAACGGCAGGGTGTCCATCTTGCCGACCGCGGGGTCGACGAGATCGGGCTCGTGCCACTCCCACCCGGGTTGGTTCTCCTCCGAGCCCCGGTGGTGGTCGACGGTGAAGAGCACCCGTCCGAGCGTGCGGGCCGCCGCGCCGAGGTACACCGACGACTTGCCGCAGTACGTGCCCACCTCGAGGCAGGCGCCGTCGACGTCGACGGCGGCGAGGGCGTCGTGGAGGGCCAGGCCCTCGTCGGCCGGCATGAAGCCGCGAGCGGCCTCCGCAGCCGCCTGCAGCTGCGGGTCCATCACCACCCGTCGGTGTGGACGATGCGATCCAGGTCCCGTCGGGCGCCGGGCTTGAAGTCGGTGCCACCGGTGACGTGGGCCACGGGGATGAGAGCGCACTGCATCACGTGGTCGGGAAGACCGAGCAGCTCGCGCGACTCCTGCTCGAAGGTGAGGTGCAACGTGGTCCAGCAGGTGCCGAGGCCGCGCGCCCGCGCCGCCAGGCAGAAGTTCCACACCGCCGGCAGCACCGAGCCCCACAACCCGGCTGCGAAGCCGTGCGGCAGCTGGTTCACGTCGGTGCGGCCCTCGACGCAGGGGATGAGCATCACCGGCACCTCGGCCATGTGGTCGGCGAGGTAGGTGGCCGAATCGACCACCCGCCGGGTGGCGGCCACGTAGTCCGGGTCGGTCTGGTCGACCCGCGCGACGGCGGCTTCCTTGTCGCCGTAGACCATCCGGAACGCATTGGCGTACCACTCGGCCAGCTGGGCCCGCTTTGCGGGATCGGTGACCACGACGAAGTGCCAGCCCTGGCTGTTCCCGCCGGTCGGAGCCTGCGTGGCCAGCTCGATGCACTCCCGGATCAGCTCCGGTTCGACGGGCCGGGACAGGTCGAGTCGCTTGCGCACCGACCGGGTGGTCGACAGGAGCTCGTCGGGGTTGAGATCGAGGGTGGGCGGCATCTCGGGGAAGCTAGTTCGCTAGCCCGACACCGCCACCTCGCCGGTGGACACCGGCTCCCGGTCGCTGAAGATCAGCGCATCGAGGAAGAGGAACTTGGCCACCCACACCACGCCGAACCCGAGCAGGTTGGCGAACATCACGAGCAGGGTGCCGACGTCGAGGCTGTGGGCCACGAGCACGAACCCCGACGAGATGCCGAGGCCCAGCAGGGTGAACCCCCAGAACGGGAGCACCTCCCGACGGACGTGGGCCCGGCCGCTCTTCCCCCACACCCAACGCTTGTTGAGGACGAAGGCGGGCACCGTGGAGATCGACACCGCGAGGACGTTCGACACGACCGGGCTCAGCCCGACCACGCCGTAGAGCAGGGCCAGGGCCGACTGGGTGATGATCACGCACACCACCGACACCGCCATGAAGCGCGCCGCCTTGATGCCTCGTCCACCGGTGACCCGGTCGAGCACCGTGGTGGGCGTCATCGACATGCGATCGAGCCTAGGGGGAGGTGGGCAGGGCGTATGTAGTCCAGACGGCCCAAATCGGACGGACGGCCTCGGCCCACGATCGCTGCGATGATGGCGTCATGTCGCAGGAGGCGGTCGACGATCTCGTCAAGCTGCTCGACCTCGAGGCCATCGAGGTCAACATCTTCCGCGGGGTGTCGCCCGACGAGGAGCGCCAACGGGTCTTCGGTGGCCAGGTGGCCGGGCAGGCCCTGGTGGCGGCGGCCCGCACGGTGGAGCCGGGCCGCACGGTCCACTCGCTCCACGCCTACTTCCTCCGGCCCGGCGACCCCCACGTGCCGATCCTCTACGAGGTCGACCGGATCCGCGACGGCCGCTCCTTCACCACCCGACGGGTCGTGGCCATCCAGCACGGCAAGGCCATCTTCAACCTGCAGTCGAGCTTCCAGGTGCCCGAGGAAGGCCTCGACCACCAGGAGCCGATGCCGGAGTCGACCGCGCCGGAGGACCTGCCCGACTTCCGCACCCGCATGGCTCCCTACGCCGAGATGCTCGGCGAGTGGTACGAGCGGCCCCGACCGATCGACAGCCGCCACGTCGACTGGACGCCCCTCGACCGCCGCGAGCCGCTGCCGCCCCACCAGCGGGTGTGGGTTCGAGCCGACGGCACCCTGCCTGACGACCCGGTGCTGCACGCCTGCGTCCTCACCTACATCAGCGACATGACGTTGCTCGACACGGCGATGCTCCCGCACGGGGGCGGGTTCCGGGATCCCAACGAGGTGTTCATGGCCAGCCTCGACCACGCCATGTGGTTCCACCGACCGTTCCGGGCCGACGAGTGGATGCTCTACAGCCAGGACAGCCCCACGGCGTCGGAGGGCCGGGGCCTCGGCCGGGGACTGATCTTCACCCGCGACGGCGACCTGGCCGTCACCGTGGTGCAGGAAGGCCTCATCCGGGTGGCTCGTCGATGAGGGGTGGCCATCGGCCCCGCCGGCTCGCGGCGCTGCTCGCCGTCGCGGCGCTGGTGGCGGCGTGCGGCGACGACGACGGCGACACGGGATCCGGCGACGAGGCCGGCACCACCACCACCGAGGCCGCCGCCGCACCGTCCACCACCCCGGGCCTCGAGGCCATCGACCTCGACCTCCACCCGGTCGCCACCCTCGACGAGCCCATCGCCCTCGCGGCCCGGCCGGGAACCCCCGACCTCTACATCGCCGAGAAGGGCGGCACCGTCCGCCGGGTGGTGGTCACGCCGGCCGACGACGACGGCGAGCTGCCCACCTACCGCCTCGACGAGCGGCCCGTGGTGGACATCGCCGACGCCGTCGTGAACCAGGGCGAGCAGGGGCTCCTCGGCATCACCTTCTCCTCCGACGGCCGAAGGCTGTTCCTCTACTTCACCGCCCGCGACGACGGCGCCAACACACTCGCCGTGATGGACCTCGGCGACGGCGGCCGGTCCGACGGCAGCGACCTGGAGATCCTGTTCGCGGTGGAGGACCCGGCCCCGAACCACAACGGCGGGCAGCTCGCGCTCGGACCCGACGGCTACCTCTACGTGGCCCTCGGCGACGGCGGCGGCGCCGGCGACCCGCAGGACACCGGGCAGGATCCTTCCGACCTCCTCGGCTCGATCCTGCGGATCGATCCCGACGGGGCTGACAGCGGGAAGGGCTACGCGGTGCCGAGCGGCAACCCGTCCCTCGACGGCGCCGAGCCGTCGGAGGTGTGGGCCTACGGGCTCCGCAACCCGTGGCGGTTCTCCTTCGATCGGGCCACCGGCGACCTCTGGATCGCGGACGTCGGCCAGGGCGACTGGGAGGAGATCGACCTGCTCCCCGCCGTCGCGGGCCGCGACGCCGGGCGGGGGGCCAACCTCGGCTGGAGCGCCATGGAGGGCCGGCACCCGTTCGAGGGCGGCCGCGAGCCCGACGGCGCCGTCCCGCCGATCTTCGAGTACGACCACGGCGAAGGCGGCTGCTCCGTCACCGGCGGCTACCGCTACCGCGGCTCGGCGGTCCCGGCCCTCACCGGCGTGTACCTGTTCGCCGACTACTGCCTCGACACCGTCGAGGGCATCGAGCTCGACGAGGCCGGCACCGCGGTCGCCGGGCACCGGGCCTGGGAGCTCGGCACGTCGCAGATCCAGTCGTTCGGCGAGGACGGCGAGGGGGAGCTCTACGTCCTCGAGGCCGGCGGCACCGTGAGCCGGGTCGTCGCCCGATGAGCGACGTCTTCCACCTCGCCACCCCCGAGCAGTGGGCCACGGCACAGACCACCGGGATCATCGCCCCACCGAGCCTCGAGCTCGAGGGGTTCGTCCACTGCTCCACCGAAGAGCAGCTCGCCGGCACCATCGATCGCCACTTCACCGGGGTCGACGCCCTGGCGCTGTTGCGCCTCGACCTGACCGCCCTGGGCGACGACCTGCGGTGGGACGAGGTGCGACCCGGCCAGGTGTACCCCCACGTCTATCGGGCCATCCGCGTCGACGAGGTGCTCGACGTCCGGCCCTGGACGCGGGACCCGGCCTAGCAGCGGACTGCTCGGCGCTACCGGCGGCGTTCGAGGAGCAGGGCCGTCCAACCGTCGGCGCTGACCCGACGGGCCTCGGTCCACCCGCCATACGCGCCCAGGACATCGTCCACCTGCTCGTCGAGGATGCCGCTCAGGACGACCCGGCCCGACGGGGTGACCCGCCGCAGCACTGCGGTGGCGAGGTCGATCAGCACGCCGGCGCCGATGTTGGCGAGCACCAGGTCGAACCGCCCCCCGACGTCGAGCAGCGGGGTGGTCGACGAACGGACGCGGTCCCCGACCCCGTTCAGTCGGGCGTTCACGTCGGTGGCGATGGCCGCAGCGGGGTCCACGTCGATGGCCTCCACGTCACCGGCGCCGAGGAGCAGCGCCGCCACCGTCAACACGCCGCTCCCGGAGCCGATGTCGAGCACGCGAGGGGAGCGTCCGGCGTCGGGGAGGAGGAGCTCGATGGCCAACCGGGTCGACGGGTGGGACCCCGAGCCGAACGTGCGGCCCGGATCGAGCCGCACCACGGTGGCGCCCGGCGGCACGTCACCCAGCGGCAGCCAGGCCGGCTGCAGCACGACGGCGTCGCCGACCAGCACGGGCTGGGCCCACGAGCGCCAGGCGTCGAGGTAGTCGTCACTGTCGATCTCCACCGCCTCGACCTCCCACGACCCGGGGATGCGGTCGGGATCGGTCACGTCGGCCACCAGGCGCACCCGCCCGTCCGGCAGATCGATGGTGGCGACGGCCGACGGTTCGGCCTGCCAGAGGGCGTCGGCGGCCAACTCGGCGTCACCCGGGTCCACCACGATCTGGACCACTGACCGACATGTCCCCACCGACCCAGCCTATGGTGCGGTCTGACTTGACTGAACGGTCAAGGGGTGAGCGAGCGGTCCATACCTGGAAGGATGGTCGCTCGGGGGAGATTCGAGTCCGGGGGGACACGGAGATGGAGCACTGAGGCATCGGGGGATGCGGGCGTACGGACGGACCATGGCGGTCGGCGCCATCTCGGCCGGCCTGCTCGCGGCCAGCCTCGGCGCAGCGCGCGGCCAGGACGAGGCACCGGTCGAGTTCCGCAACGGTCAGGGCAAGGCCACCGCAATCGCGCTGCGGATCGCGCCGGGCGTCGGCGGCCTGCAGTTGTCGCTGGCCGCGGGGGTGTCGGTGGCGGAGTACCGGAACGACTTCGCGCAGTCACAGTCCGAGGCCCTCGACCTCGGCCTGGTCGGCTCCGTGCTGACGGCGCCGAGCAGCTGCACGGGCCGGTCCATCCTCCCGGCGGAGGTGCTGCCGAAGCCCACCCGGGTCGACAACCGCCAGGGCGACGCCGCCGCCAGTGCCGATGCCTACCCGTCGGGGAGCACGTCGCTCGGCGTGGGCCGGATGGAGGCCGCCGCCAAGACCCTCCCCTTCGCCACGGCCCGGTCCACGCCCGCGGCCCTCGACCTCTCGCCGCTCATCAAGGTCGATCCGCTGGTCGCCGATGCCCACACCGGTGTCGTCGACGGCATCACCCGCGAGGCGCGGGCCACGGTGGAGACGTCGGTGACGATCCTCGGGGTGCTCCGCCTGTCGAACCTGCGGTGGGACGCCCTGCACCGAACCGGTACCAACCCCACCGCCGAGGCCAGCTTCGACGTCGGCACCACGTCCCTCGCAGGTGTGCCGGTCCCCCTCGAGACCTTCGGCCCCGTCGAGACGGTGGTCAACGACCTCCTCGCCACCACCGGGGTGTCGATCACCTTCCCGAAGGTCGAGCGGTTCACCGAGCCCGCCGACGTGATCCGCATGACGCCGTTGCGCATCCAACTCAAGGAGTCACAGCTCGGCACCGACCTCGTGTCACCGATCCTCGGCCTCGTGCGCCAGCAGCGGGAGGAGCTCCTCGACACCATCGCCACGTCGATCTGCGAACTGGCCGGCGTGGCGCTCCTGGCCGATGTCGGGCTGTCGATCGTGGCCGGCACGGGCTTCCTCACCATCGACATCGGCGGCGTCGAGGCCACCACGGACGACCTGGAGATCGGCGACCCCTTCGGGGACGACGAGCCGCCGGCCACCATCCCCGACGCGGTGATCCCGCCGCTGCCGACCACCGGCGGGCAGTTCCCCACCCTGCCCACCACGTCCGTGACCACGAAGCCCGTGGCCGAGGTCGGACCGCTGCGGGACCGCTGCGAGTCGATCCACGCCTTCCGCGACACCGACTGCTCCGAGGGGGCCCTGCTCGCCGTCGGGCTCATCGGGCTGGTCGCCACCGCTGGGGTCGGGGTCCTCGACTGGCGCTACCAACGTCGCAAGCTCACGCCCACGGAGGTGGTCGCGTGACGAAGGTGAGCCGGCCCACCCGGCGCATGGCCCGGTCCTACGGCCCGATCCTCGCGGCCGCCGTCGCGTTCGTCGTGATGGCGGTGGCGGTGCCGGTGGCGGGCCGAGAGCGGCAGGAGTTCGCCGGCAACGTCACCGTGCCCAACGTGGGGGTCGGCAACGACGGCGGCACCGCTGGCGGCACCGGCGGGCCCGATGGCACCGGTGGTCCCGGCACGACCGGGGGCACCGGCGGCACCGGCGGGACGGGCGGCGCCAGCGGCGCGGTGGGGGCCTGCACCGATCGCACCAGGCAGGTCCCCGGCGACCCGTACTCGCCCCCCTGCTACGCCTTCTCCGGCGACAACGGCGGCGCCACCCACAAGGGCGTCACCGCCACCTCGATCAAGGTGGCGGTCCGCACCCTCGACTCCCCGTCGGCGGCCGAGCTCTTCGCCAGCATCTCGGGCCAGAGCGTGAGCGACTCGGTCACCGCCTACGAGGACACCATGCGGGCTCTGGCCGAGTACTTCAACACCCGGTTCCAGTTCTACGGTCGCAAGCTCGAGCTGGTGTTCTTCCGGGGCACCGGCAACGGCACCAACGAGCTCCTCGGGGGCGGCAAGGAGGCCGCGCTGGCCGACGCCACCCGGTCGGCCCAGGAGATCGGCGCCTTCGCCGACGTGAGCGGCATCACGATCCCCTATGCCGACGCCCTGGCCCAGAAGGGCGTCGTCAACATCGGCTCGCCCTACCCGTCGCAACGCTGGTTCGAGGACCGGGCGCCGTACTCGTGGAGCCTGTTCCCCGACGGCACCAACGTCGTCCGCTCGGCGGCGGCCTCGCTGTTCGGGCGGTTGCCGATCCAGTCCAACGCCGAGTGGGGCGGCCCCTCCGTCAACGGCAAGCCGCGGCGCTACGCGATCGTGGCGCCGGAGAACGCCGAGTACCAGGAGTCGGCCGCGGTGTTCCGGGACCTGTTCGTGAAGCAGGGGTACCCGATGGCCACCTACCTGAAGTACAAGCTCGACCTGAACTCGATGCCCAACCAGGCATCGAACCTCGTGGCCCAGCTGAAGGACGCCGGCGTCACCTCGGTGATCTGCGCCTGCGACCCCGTGATGCTGGCTCTCGGCCTGGCGCCCAAGAGCCTCGAGCAGGGCTTCGAGCCCGAATGGCTCACCGCGGGTCTGGCCTTCGTGGAGCAGGACATCGTGGGCCAGCTGATCGATCCCCGGCAGTGGCAGCACGCCTTCGGGATCGCCTACAACGCCGAGTCGGAGCCCCTCGGCGCGTCGTTCCCCTACGCCGCGTTCAAGCAGATCCGGCCGAAGGACGAGCCGGCCTTCGGTGTGGAGGAGCTCTACTACCAGATGTACCTGCTCGCCATCGGGGTGCAGATGGCCGGTCCGGACCTCAACCCGGCGACGTACCAGGCTGGGATGTACGCCTACCCGGGCGGCAGCGGGCCACGCGGCCTCTGGGGGTTCGGTCCGGGCGACCACACCCCCACCGACGACTACCGCGAGATCTGGTGGGATGCTGACCGCATCTCCCCGCAGAACAACCAGCCGGGCGCGTGGGTCCAACTCGGCGGCGGACGCCGCTACACCCCCGACGCCGCTCCCAAGGGGCCCGCCCCGTACTTCCAGGAAGGGTGACGGTGGCCGAACCCAACAGCGAGCGTGACGGCTCGCTCGAGCAGCTCCGGCAACGGCCGATCAACGCCCACCTCGCGAAGGGCTTCGGCCCCCTCGTGGTCGGCGTGATCCTGTTCATCCTCATGGTGCTCCTCGCCCCCACGGTGGCGCCGGAGCGGATCGTGGAGGAGCCGGTGAACACCACCACCACGCTCAGCCTCGAAGCGGAGCTCATCCCGTGATCACCCGCGCCCTCGAACGGGTCCGCACCGACCGCCCCATCCAGGTCGTGCTGGCGCTCGTCGTCCTGTACAGCACCCTCTACTGGGTGCCGGGGTCGCCGCTCCCCGACTGGATGCCGTGGGGTGTGGTGGCCCAGGGCGTGATCTTCGGAACCTCGTACGGCCTCCTGGCCATGGGCCTGATCCTCATCTACCGGACCACCCGGATCGTGAACTTCGCCTACGGGGCGATGGGTGCCATGCCCGGGGCCTTCACCGTGGGCCTGTTCCTCGGCAAGGACGTCAACTACTGGATCGCCCTGGCGGTGGGCGTGGCGGTCGGCGTCGCCACCGGCGCCCTCGTCGACATCCTCATCATCCGCCGGTTCGCGCAGGCCTCCCGCCTCGTCCTCACCGTCGCGTCGATCGGCCTGGCCCAGGTGCTCGGCGCCATCGGCCTCATCGTGGGCATCGCCATGGGCACCGACGTCCTCATCGGCAACATCGAGACCCCGCTCAGCGCCAGCTTCGAGATCCGGCCCTACCGGATCCGTGGCGACCACCTCCTGATGATCGGCGTGGCACCGGTGGTGCTCGTGCTCCTCGGGTGGTTCCTGCTGCGCACCGATGCCGGCCGGGCCGTGCGGGCGGCGGCCGAGAACAAGGACCGGGCCCTCCTCCTCGGCGTGCCGGTGCGCCGGCTCCAGACACTCGTGTGGGGCCTGGCCGGCGGGCTGGCCACCATCACCTACGTCACCCGGGTGCCCTTCACCGGGGTCGTCCCCGAGGCGCTCGTGGGGGCCACGTCGATCCTCCCGGGCCTGGCCGTGGCGGTGATCGCGCGCTTCCAGTCGCTGCCCGTGGCCATGGCCGGCGGCATCGGGCTGGGCATCGTCGAGTGGACGATCCGCTGGAACGTCACCGCCGAGTCGGCCTTCGACGTCACCTTCCTCATCGTCATCCTCGTCGTGCTGCTGACCCGGCGGGACAAGTCGAGCCGGGCCGAGACCGGCGAGTCGAGCTGGGACAGCGCCGGCGTGCTCAAGCCGATCCCGGCCGTCCTCCGGCGGGTGCCCGAGGTGCGGTGGACGGGCTGGGCCCTGGCGGCCGTGGTCACCGCGGTGGCGGTGTTCGTGCCGCTCACCATGAGCCCCTCGTCGGTAACCACGCTCACCTTCGCCCTCGTGTGGGGGCTCGTGGCGATGTCGCTCGTGGTGCTCACGGGCTGGGGCGGCAACATCAGCCTCGGCCAGTTCGGCATCGTCGGCATCGGGGCCATGGCCACCGGCAACCTGATGACGCGCTGGAACGTCGACCTCTTCGTGAGCCTGGCCGCCGCCATGGCCATCGGTGCCGCTGTCGCCGTGGCCATCGGCCTCCCGGCGCTCCGGATCCGAGGGTTGTACCTCGCCGTCACCACCATCGCCTTCGCCGTGGCCCTCGACTCCTACTTCCTCAACCCGGTGAACTTCCCCGACTTCGTGCCCGACACCACCATCGCCCCGGTGCTCTGGAAGCGGTTCGACATGAGCAGCCAGTGGGTGCGCTACGAGTTCTGCCTGGCCGTCCTCTTCTGCGCCGCCCTCGTGGTGCGGGCCCTGCGCCGCACCCGACCGGGCCGGGTGATGATCGGCACGCGCGACAACGAACGGGCCGCCGACGCCCTGGCCGTGCCCACCACTCGCATCAAGCTCCAGACCTTCGTGTTCTCCGGATCGTTGGCCGGCCTCGCCGGCGGGCTCTACGTGCTGGTGCTCACGCCGGTCGGCGCCGGGCAGGGCACCTTCCCCGCCGCCAACTCCATCGAGGTGTTCTCCTACGCCGTCATCGGCGGCCTCAGCTCCATCGCCGGCGCCATGTCGGGGGTGTTCTTCTTCCACCTCGTCGACTACATCCTCGCCGACCGCTACTCGGGCAACGTCGTCACGATCCTGCGCTACACGCTCTCGGGTGCCGGCCTGCTCTTCATCCTCTACTTCCTGCCCGGCGGGCTCTGGCAGTTCGTGCAGCGCCGGCGCGACCAGCTGCTCCGCTGGGTGGCCGACCGCCGTGGCATCGAGGTGCCGAGCCTCGTCGCCGACCGGCGGGTCGAAGCCGAGGAACCGCCGGACGACGACGGCCCGCCCGACGGTGACGGCCCCATCGTCGACGAGACGAAGGTCATCGCAGGGGCGCTGTCGTGAGCCCCCGTCGCACGCTCCGGGCCGAGCCGGACGCCACCCAGGAGCTCACCCGCGAGCCGTTCCTGGCCGTGCGGGACCTCGACGCCTCGTACGGGCCGGTGCAGATCCTCTTCGGCCTCGACCT
Organism: Actinomycetota bacterium; assembly: GCA_030852625.1. Taxonomy (GTDB): domain Bacteria; phylum Actinomycetota; class Acidimicrobiia; order Acidimicrobiales; family VFJN01; genus VFJN01. The sequence goes on along the minus strand of JALYWQ010000030.1, from coordinate 1,781 downwards.
CGACATCTACGAGGGCGAGATCGTGGCCCTCCTCGGCACCAACGGCGCCGGCAAGTCGACCCTCTTCAAGTGCATCACCAACCTCCTCGAGCCCACCGCAGGCTCGGTGCGGTTCGCCGGCCAGGAGCTGCGCGGCCTGCCGACCGACCAGATCGCCCGCCAGGGCGTGGTGATGATGCCCGGCGGCAAGAGCGTGTTCCCCACACTCACGGTGCGCGACAACCTCCGGTTGGCCTGCTGGATGCTGAAGGGCGACCCCGCGGCGGTGCGCGACGCCGAGGAACGGGTGCTCGACATGTTCCCCCGCCTCGGGGAGCGCATCGACCAGCTGGCCGGCAACCTCTCCGGTGGCGAGCAGCAGATGCTCGCCATCAGCCAGGCCCTCATCCCCGACCCCCGCCTGCTGCTGATCGACGAGCTGTCGCTCGGCCTGGCGCCCACCATCGTGGGGCAGCTCATCGACGTCGTGCAGGGGATCCACGCGTCGGGCCTCACCATCGTGGTGGTGGAGCAGTCGATCAACGTCGCCCTCCGCCTGGCCGAACGGGCGGTGTTCATGGAGAAGGGGGAGTTCCGCTTCACCGGATCCACCCAGGACCTCCTCGACCGACCCGACATCCTCCGCTCGGTCTTCATCGCCGGCGCCAACGCCACCAGCGCCAACGGCGCCGTGCCCAAGCCGTCCCGCCGCACCCGCAAGGCCCTGGCCGCGAAGCAGGAGGAGGTGGCCGCAGCAGCTGCCGACCCCGAACGGATCCCACCGGGTCCCGACGCGCCGGCCATCCTCGAGTGCAGCGAGATCGTGAAGCGCTTCGGCGGCATCCTCGCCGTCGACCACGTGGACCTCGAGCTTCGGGAGGGCGAGATCCTCGGCCTGATCGGGCAGAACGGGGCCGGCAAGACCACGCTCTTCGACTGCATCTCCGGCTTCCTCCCGATCGATGGCGGCCGGGTGCGGTTCCAGGGCGACGACATCACCGACCTCAAGCCCCACGAACGGGCCGCCCGCGGGCTCGGCCGGTCCTTCCAGGAGGCCCGGCTGTTCCCGTCGCTGACCACGGCCGAGACGCTGGCCGTCGCCCGTGAGCGCCACCTGCTGAGCCGGAGCCTCGTCGCCGCGGCCCTCGGACAGCCGGTGGCACAGCAGAGCGAGGAGGACGTGGAGGACAAGGTCGACTTCCTCATCGACCTCATGGGGCTCGAGGCGTTCCGGGAGAAGCTCACCGGCGAGCTCTCCACCGGTACCCGCCGCATCGTCGAACTGGCCGGGCTCCTGGCCTCGGACCCGTCGGTGATCGTGCTCGACGAGCCCTCGGGTGGCGTGGCCCAGAAGGAGTCGGAGGCGCTCGGGCCCCTGCTCCGCCGGGTGCAGTCCGTCACCGGTGCCTCGATCCTCGTGATCGAGCACGACATGCCGCTCCTCAGCGGGTTGTGCGACCGGATGATCGCCCTCGAGCTCGGCTCCGTGATCGCCGAGGGCACCCCGGCCGAGGTGCTCGCCGACCAGAACGTGATCGAGAGCTACCTCGGGAGCGACGCCACCGCGATCGCCCGCAGCGGCGCCCTCGCGTAGGAACCATCGCCTCCGGCCCATAGCCTGGACGGCTCATGTCGTCGGGCACCCCCACCTTCCGCCGCGCCCTCTGCGGCCTCCTCCTCGTCGCCACCGTGGCCACCGCGGCGTGCTCCGGCGACGACGGTGCCGAGGCCGGCGGCGCCGACGACAAGGCGTCGAGCACCACCGTCGCGCCGTCGACCACCACCACCACACCGTCCACCAC
>JALYWQ010000017.1 GCA_030852625.1 Actinomycetota bacterium | reverse complement strand
ACCAGGAGGACCGCCATCCCCTCGCCGGCCAGCTCCACGAGGAGCTCGGCGAAGCTGTCCGACTCCGACTCGTCGAGGCCGGACGCCGGTTCGTCGAGGAGGAGCACCTTGGGATGGGTGGCGAGGGCTCGGCCGAGCTCGACCAGACGGGCCAGCCCGGTGGGCATCGAGTCGACCCGCTCGTCGGCAACCGGCCGGATGCCCACGCGGTCGATCAGCCGCTCCACGTCGGCCTGGATGTCGCGGCTGCGGTCCCGCGACCACGACCGCCGGATCTCCGCCGCGGTCAGGATGTTCTCCCGAGCGGTGAGCGACCCGAACACCTCGAGGCGCTGGAAGGTGCGGGCGATGCCATGGCGGGCTCGAACGTGGGCCTTGGCCTTGGAGATGTCGGCGCCGTCGAGGGTCACCCGACCGGCCACCGTCTCCTGGAGGCCGGTGATCACGTTGAAGGTGGTGGTCTTGCCGGCACCGTTCGGGCCGATGAGGCCGGTGACCTCGCCGGCGGGCACGTCCAGGTCGACGGCATTGACGGCGACGTGGCCACCGAACCGAACCGTCGCGCCCCGTACCTCCAGCAGTGCCATCGTGTCCCCCTCGGTCGAACCGGCGTCAGGCCGAGCCAGCCGGCTCGCTGGTCAAGCTAGCGCCGAGGCGCAGTAGCGATGGGCTCGCCCCGCCGAGGGTGAGCTCGAGCACCTTGGCCCACCGGAAGTACCGGTGGATCGGGTAGTCGAGGTCCATGCCGATGCCGCCGTGGAGGTGCTGGGCGGCGTGCACCACTCGCTGGGCCCCCTCGGCGGCCCAGTACTTGGCGACCATCAGCTCGTCGTGGGCCGGCATCCCGGCGTCGAGCCGCCAGATGGCCTGCAGCGCGGTGAGGCGGATGCCCTCGGTGTCGATGTAGGCGTCGGCGACCCGGTGCCCGACGGCCTGGAACGTCCCGAGCTTCGACCCGAACTGCTCCCGCTCGCTCACGTACCGCGCCGTGATGGCCACGGCCTCCTCGCACACGCCGATCTGGGTGGCGCAGAGCGCGGCGGTCAACCGATCGAAGGTCCAGTCGAGCACGGCCCGACCGCCGCCCACCTCGCCCAGCACGGCGTCGGGACCGACGGTGACACTGTCGAGCAGCACGGTCCATTGGGGCTCACCGGTGACGGTGACCTCGGGGCGCAGGGTGACACCGGGCGCGGTGGGGTCCACGAGGAAGGCGGTGGCCTCCGCCTCCCCGGTGCGGGCCGCCAACAGGATCCGGCTGACACGATCGGCGGCGACGACGTAGGACTTGGAGCCGTCGAGTCGCCACCCGCCGTCGACCGCGGTGGCCTGCGTGGTGGGGAGCCCGGGGCGGTCGAGATCAGTGCTCTCGTAGGCGGCGAGGGCGAGCAGCTCGGTGCCGGCGATCACGCCGGGGAGGAAGGTGCCCTGCTGCTCGGGCGTGCCGAACGCCGCGATGGGGAGAGCGGAGCCGACGATGCACGACAGGTACGGCAGGGGTGCGACGGCCCGGCCGATCTGCTCCGCCACCAACGCCACCTCGAGGAGGCCGTAGCCGCCGCCACCGTGGGCCTCGGGGAGCGACAGGCCGAGCAGGTCGGCCTTGGCCAGCTCGGCCCACACGTCGTCAGCGAACCAATCGCCGGCCTCGAGCTCCCGCAATCGCGCCGGTGGGAGCTGCTCGCCGAGGATGCGACCGCTCAGCTCGCGGATGGCTTCCTGCTCAGTGGTCAGGGTGAAGTCCACGGTGTCCTCAGGCTCCTCAGGTGCGGGGGACGCGCGGCAGGCCGGCGCCGAAGAGGGCGATCAGGTCGCGCTGCACCTCGTTGACGCCGCCACCGAAGGTGAGGATCAGGCAGCCCTGGAAGCCGCGAGCCATGCGTCCGGCGAGGATCGCCCCGGGCGAGTCACGGTCGAGGTACGCGGCCGGGCCGACGATCTCCATCAGGAGGCGGTAGGCCTCCGTGTAGAACTCGGTGGCGAAGACCTTGGTGGCGCTGGAGTCGGCCGGGTTGGCCCCGCCCTGGGCCGCCACCTTCCAGTTGATGAGCTTCACGAACTCGAGGCGGGCGTGGACCCGGGCCAGGTTCAGCTGCACCCACTCCTGGTCGGCCACCCGGCGACCGTCGGGCAGCTTGGTGGCCTGGGTGAACGCGATGACCTCCTCGAAGATCCGCTCCACCATGCCGGGGGGACCGAGCGACACCCGCTCGTAGTTCAGCTGGTTGACGATGAGGTCCCAGCCCCGGTTGACGCCGTAGACGACGGCGTCGTCACCCACCCGCACATCGTCGTAGAAGGTGTTGTAGGTGCTGGCGTTCACCATCGTCTCGATCTTCGAGTAGCTGAACCCGGGATCGGTGGTGGGCACGAGGAAGATCGAGATGCCACGGTGCTTCGACGCGTCCTGATCGGTGCGCGCCGCCAACCAGATGTAGTCGGCGTAGCTGGCCAGCGACGTGTAGATCTTCTGCCCGTTGATCACCCACTCGTCGCCGTCCTTGTCGGCTCGGGTGGTGAGCGAGGCCAGGTCCGTGCCGGCGTTGGGCTCGGTGTAGCCGATGGAGAAGTGGAGCTCGCCGGCGAGGATCTTGGGCAGGAAGGCCCGCTTCTGCTCCTCCGAGCCGTACTCCATGATCGTGCGTCCGACGGTGTTGATCGTGAGGAACGGGATCGGCGCGTTGGCCCGCCATGCCTCGTTGAAGAAGATGAACTGCTCGACGTCGGTACGGCCCTGACCGCCGTACTCGGTGGGCCAGCCGATCCCCAGCCAGCCGTCGCGACCCATCTTCTTCGCGGCGGCGAGGGATGCTGGTCCTCCGGTCTCGCCGGCGGCCGCTTCGGCCTCCACCTCGGGGGTCATCAGGTCGGCGAAGTAGGCCCGGAGCTCCTGCCGCAGGGCCTCCTGCTCAGGGGTGTAGGCGAGGTACATCGCCGCTGTTTCTAACGCAGAATCTGATACGGTGTCAGATCTTTCCAGGGGAGCTTCAGGGGGGCCGCCGGGGTGTCGCGGAAGATGCATCGTTCAAGGTCGGCACGGACAGGCCTGGCCGCTCTCCTCGTGCTCTCGATGGTCACGCTCACCGCCGCATGCGGGGCGCGGCTGAGCGACGCCGAGCGGGCTGAGGCCATCGCCACCAACCGCGGGGGCGGCTCCGGAACGAGCTCCGGCGAGGAGACGGCGGACACCACGCCATCGGGCGCCACCGACGGCGGCACGGCCGATCCTGGCCTCTCGTCAACCACGGGCGGCACCGCGG
>JALYWQ010000076.1 GCA_030852625.1 Actinomycetota bacterium | reverse complement strand
GGTGAGGGTGCTCGGGGCGTAGGTGGGGGCGCCGATGATCTCCCAGTCGGGGAAGCGCGTGAGTAACTGCTCGAGGACGATGCGGCCTTCGAGGCGAGCGAGGGCGGCGCCGAGGCAGAGGTGCTCGCCGAAGCCGAAGGCCACGTGGGCCGGCGTGGCCGGGCGGCGGACGTCGAACCGGTGGGCGGTGGCGCCGAACGCCGCTTCGTCGCGGTTGCCGCTGGCGTAGAGGAGGGCGATGTACTCGCCTTCGGCGATCGGGTGGCCGCCGACCTCGGTGTCGGCCATGGCCGTGCGGCAGAAGGCCTGGATCGGCGTGACCCAGCGGACGCACTCCTCGATCGCGGCCGGCACGAGCGCGAGGTCAGCGGCGAGCGCAGCCCGCTGGTCGGGGTGCTCGGCGAGCACCTCCACGGAGCCGGCGATGAGGGAGCGGGTGGTCTCGTTGCCGGCGACCAGCAGCGTCATGCAGAACATCAGCACCTGGTCGAGGGTGAGGGGCCGGCCGTCCACCTCTGCGGTGGCCAACACGGAGATCAGATCGTCGGTGGGAGCGTCGAACCGGCGGGCGATGTGCTCGGCGAGGAAGCTGGTCATCTCCGTGAGGGTGGCCATGGTCTCGGCGGTGGGGAAGTCGAACACGGTGATGGCGGCGTCCGACCAGCGCCGGAAGTCGTCACGGTCACCGTCGGCGATGCCGAGGAGCTCGGCGATCACGAGCACGGGGATGGGGGAGGCCACCTCGGCGACGAGGTCGATGTCGTCGCCGGGTGACAGTCGGTCGAGCACCTCGTCGGTGATGGTGCGGATGGCCGGCTCGAAGCGGGCGGCGGCCCGGGGCGTGAACTCCCGGTTCACGAGCCGGCGCCACTCGGCGTGGATGGGTGGGTCGAGGTGGATGATCGAGCCGGTGGTGTCGTCGGCCCCGTTGCGCCGCACTGGGTCGTTGACGAGCGCGCCGTGGCGGGAGGAGAACAGCTCGGGCTGCCGGCTGATCTCCCGGATGTCGTCGTAACGGGCCACGAGCACGGTGCCGTCATCGAGCCGGTGCAGCGGGGCGTTCGAACGCAGCCAGGCGAGGAGCTCGATGTAGTCGGGCCGCAGGAAGAAGCCGGGCTTCGTGACATCGAGCCCGGCCAGGCCATCCGGCTCCGTTGCCGGTGCTCCGGTCATCGGTTCTGCCAGACCGGGGGACGCTTCTCCGCGAAGGCCTTGGGCCCCTCCTTGGCATCCTCCGACTTGAACACGATGGCCGACAGCTCCGCCTCCACCTCGTAGGCGTCGCGCAGGGTGCCCTTGGTGCCGCGCACCACGGACTCCTTGGTGGCCCGTACGGAGAACGGGCTGTTGACGAGGATCCGCTCGGCGTAGCGGAGGGCGGCGGGCATCAGTTCCTCCTCGGGCACCACGGCGTTGAGCAGGCCGAGGTCGAGGGCCCGCTCAGCGGTCACCGCATCGGCGCAGAGGAGGAACTCCATCGCCGCCGCGTAGCCGATCTGGCGGGGGAGGCGGGCGGTGGTGCCGCCCCCGGCGAAGAGCCCCCGCTTCGGCTCGAGCACCCCGAAGGTGGCGCGGGGCGTGGCGATGCGGATGTCGGTGCCGCACAGCATCTCCATGCCACCCGCCACACAAGGCCCGTCGACCGCGGCGATGACCGGCTTGTAGAGCTTCGAGTTCCGCAGCACGGCGTCGGTGGCGTCGCTCACGCGGCAGCCGTCGACCTCGGCCACCTCACCGCTCTGGATGCGCTGCGAGAGCTCGGTGACCTGCGGGATGAAGTCCTTGAGGTCGGCGCCGGACATGAACGACCCGTCGACGCCGGTGATGATCGCCAGCCAGAGGTCGTCGTCCTCCGCGAGGTCGCGCCACGCCTGGCTCAGATCGCGGAAGTGGTACATGTCGAGCGCGTTCTTGCGCTCGGGCCGATCGATCGTGATCTGGAGGACGTGGGCCAGCGGTTGGTCGAGCCGGATCGCCATGGCCCGCAGTCTGACACGGGTGTCAGATCCCGGCGCTGGACCTCCGGCGCAGGGCGAGGAGGGCAGTGGCGGCGGTGCCCATCGCCGCGACGGCCGGCCATCGGGTGGGGGCGCCGGTGGCGGGGAGGGCGCTGCGGCCGGGGTCGTCGGGGACGATCGTGCCGGGGGCCACCACGGCGTCCTCGGGCTGGGCTGCGCCTGCGGCGAACCAGATCGGGGCGGTGACCACGCTGTGGTTCCCGGGGGTGCCGCAGCCCTCGATCGACGGCTGGCAGATGGCGACGAACCACCAGTGCTCGCCGGTGGCGGGCGCCGTCACGCGGGTCGAGGACCGGAAGCGTCCCTCGCCGTCGGCAGCGCCGATCGGGAGGGGCTGGTCGAGCGCGTCGCTGACGAGCACGACCCGAGCACCCGGCGGGAGCTCCGAAGCCTCGACCTCGAGGGCGTGGGCGCCGGCGCCCGTCACGGTGCCGCCCAACACGGTGGCGGCCGGATCCTGCACCGACGTGCCGTCGGCCCAGAGGAGGACCTTCGGGTACGTGGCCGGCGCGCCCGGTTCGCCGCCCACCATGTCGGGGGCCACGACCATCGTCCGCTGCGCCCGGAAGGCGGCGTAGTAGTCGCGCGGTGAGCGGCCGCGGGTGAGCACCACCGTCTTCGGGTCGGCCGTGCTCGACCACTCCCGCTGGTGCTCGTCCTCGGCGCCCACGGGCCCGAGGTGCCAGCCGTTGCGGAGGGCCTTCGTGTACCAGAACAGGTCGTCGCCGCCGTTGACCTCGAGCCCGGCGACCCGGTCATCGACGTCGGACACGTGGGTGAGGTCGTGCCAGTCGCCGCCGCCGACCAGGTCGGCGAGCAGCTGGTTGAGCGGGGTGTCGCTGTCGAAGGGCGACAGGGCCGGCAGGTGGCCGGGGTGGTTGAAGACCACGAGGGCGTCGTCACCACCGCCCCTCGTCGACGGCTCCCGCAACCAGTTCCAGAAGGCCTCCGTGGTGAGGAGGCTGCCGTCGACCTTGGCGTTGACCACGTTGCGGGAGAAGTAGACGCCGAGGTGGTTGTAGTAGTCGTTCGTGAACTCGAAGCCCCGCATGGCGGTGAACCCGGTGTAGGCGCCCTCGGCGTCCGCCTCGGTCGCCTCGGCGGCCTGGGCCAGGGTCTGGTCCCACTTGTCGTAGTGGTCGCCCTGGTCGACGTTCTGGCACAACAGCGGACCAAGCCCGAGGAGGTCGCCGGCGGCGAGCTGGTCGGGGAGGGCGCCGGGGTTGATGCACACCTCGGCGGTGGTCACCGGCAGCTTCTCGTTGTCCGAGTGCTCGCTCGACAGCATCCAGTCCACGACGACACCGGTGTCGCCGCCCGCGTCAGCGGTGTTGTGGCCCGTGCGCCCGGCCGCGAAGAAGTCGCGCGGCCGCATGTCGGGATCGCCGTCGGAGTAGCCGCTGTGCTCGTGCAGCGCCCCGATCCGGAGGGCGTAGGGCTGGTCGAGGCTGGGCTCGGTGGCCGACCGGTACTGCGGGTCGGGGTACCCGAACTGCTCGCACAGGCCGTCGATCCACTGGAGGTCGCACACCTGGCGGACGATGGCCGGCAACGCCTCGGACGGTCCCTCGCCGGCCTGCGTGGGCGTCGCAACCGCGACGGCGGCGGGCCCGACGATCG
>JALYWQ010000472.1 GCA_030852625.1 Actinomycetota bacterium | reverse complement strand
GCACCAGGTCGAGCGCCATGCACGCGGCCAGGTGGGCGCCCAGGACGTCGCCGTCCACGTGGCGAGCCGCGGCCCGCTCGGCCAACGCCATCACCTCGGCGAGGTCGACCCAGTCGGCGTGGAGGCGCAGGGCGCCGTCGCTGCGTTCGATCCGTTCGGCGCCGAGGGACGACCGCAACCGGCTCACGAGCACGCCGAGCTGCTCGCTCGCCCGTTCGGGCGGATCGTCGCCCCACACCACCTCGACCAGCCGGCCGATCGGCTGTGGCGCGCCGTGGCCACAGGCGAGGCCGGCGAGCAGGAGCCGGGCTCGCCGGCTCCCCACCGCCGTGGGCGCGACGCCTTCCACCTCCAGCCCCCCGAACAGGCGCACCCGCAGGTCGCTCACGCCATGAGGTTAGGGAGGACCCACGGCTCCAACGGGACCATCGCCGGATCGAACCGGTTGACCAGCTCCTCGGCCGTCGCCTCCTCGTCGGGGGCCGCCAACCCCAGGCTGGAGGCGAGGAGGCTGCGCACCTCGTCGGCGCCCATCCCGGCGGCGTCGAGGTCGCCCATGGTCACGGCGCCGTGGCGCTTGGCCAGCCGTTCGCCATCGGCACCCAGCACGAGGGGAACGTGGGCCCACGAGGGGCGAGGGAGGTCGAGCAGGTCGGCGAGGTGGGCCTGCCGAGGAGTGGACGCCAGGAGGTCGTCCCCCCGGACCACCTCCTCCACCCCCTGCGCGGCGTCGTCCACGACCACGGCGAGGTTGTAGGCCGGCACGCCGTCGTTGCGACGGAGGACCACGTCGTCGATCGGTGCCGTGACCGCGCCGTGGAGCCGGTCGACGACGGTGACCGGCTCGCCCGAGCCGAGGAGCCGCAGCGCCGCCGGCCGTCCGCCGGCCAGCCGCTCGGCCCGCTGGTCGGCCGTGAGGGTCCGGCAGGTTCCCGGGTACGGGCCCGGATCCACTCCGTGCGGGGCGCCCACCGCCTCCCGGATCTCCCGGCGGCTGCAGAAGCACGGGTAGGTCAGCCCCCGCTCGTCGAGCACGGCCAGAGCCGCCTCGTGGGCGGCCCGGCGCTCGGACTGCCGCACGACCGGGCCGTCCCAGTCGAGGCCCAGGGCCAGCAGGTCGGCCAGCTGGCCCCGTTCGTGGTCGACCCCGCTGCGCACGGGGTCGAGGTCCTCCACCCGCAGCCGGAACTCGCTGCCGACCGACCGGGCGAACAGCCAGGCCAGGAGGGCGGTGCGCAGGTTCCCGAGGTGCAGCGGCCCCGAGGGGCTGGGAGCGAAGCGACCGACGGGCATGACGGCATCCTCCCCCAGCGAGCGTCCACTGGGCATGGCCGGAATCGTGGGGTGATCGTCATTGCAGACAGGCACGGTCGCGGCCAGGATCGACGCATGGCACCGCGCGACGTGGTCTTCGTCATCTATCCGGGGATCCAGGGACTCGACCTGGTGGGCCCCGCCGAGGTGTTCACGGGCGTCAACCGAGAGCTCGGACGCGCCGCGTACCGGGTACGGGTGGCGGCGGCCGCTCCCGGCGTCGTCAGCACCCACGCCGGGATGGGGGTCGTGGCCGACGTCGGGCTGGCCGAGATCGACGGGCCGCTCGACACCCTCATGGTCGTCGGTGGCGAAGGAACCCGCGACGCGGTGTTCGACGAGGCCCTCGTCGCGGAGGTGGCCCGCCTGGCCCGCCGGTCGAGCCGGGTCACCTCGGTGTGCTCCGGGGCCTTCGTCCTGGCGATGGCCGGCTTGCTCGACGGACGCCGGGCCACCACCCACTGGCAGGTGTGCGAGCTCCTCGCCACGTCGTTCCCGACCGTGGACGTGGACCCCGAGCCGATCTTCGTGCGCGACGGGCAGGTGTACACGTCGGCCGGCGTGACGTCGGGCATGGACCTGGCCCTCGCCCTGGTCGAGGACGACCACGGCCGCGACGTCGCGCTCGCCGTCGCCCGCCGCCTCGTGCTGTTCCTGCGCCGCCCCGGCAACCAGGCCCAGTTCAGCGCCACCCTCGCCGCGCAGATGGCCGAGCGGGACGGGCTCCGCGAGGCCCAGCGGCTCGTGATCGACCATCCCGAACGGGACTGGACCGTGGCCTCCATGGCGCGGTCCGCCAACCTCAGCGAGCGCCACTTCGCCCGGTGCTTCACCGACGAGGTGGGGGTGACCCCGGCCCGCTACGTCGAGGCCGTGCGCGTCGAGGCGGCCCGGCGCCTGCTCGAGGAGACCGACCACGGGGTGGAGGCCGTGGCCGGGGCCGCCGGCTTCGGCACCGCCGAGACGATGCGACGAGCGTTCCTCCGGATCGTCCGCACCAGCCCGAGCGAGTACCGCAACCGGTTCCGGGCCGCCTAGCCGACGGGGCGGCGCCGGCGGATCAGCCGGCGGACGCCGCCAGCAGGGCCTGGGCGACGGCCAGACGGGCCATCGGCACGCGGTAGGGCGAGCACGACACGTAGTCCAGGCCCAGCCCCACGAAGGTGCGGATCGACGCCGGATCGCCGCCGTGCTCGCCGCACACCCCGAGCTTGATGCCCGGGCGGGTGGCCCGGCCCCGCTCGGCGGCCAGCGCCACGAGCTCCCCGACCCCGTCGACGTCGAGCGACTCGAACGGGTTGCCGGCCAGCAGGCCCTGCTCGAGGTAGGCCGGCACGAGCCGAGCCTCCACGTCGTCACGGCTGAAGCCGAACGTGAGCTGGGTGAGGTCGTTGGTGCCGAAGGAGAAGAAGTCGGCTTCGTGGGCCAGCTCCCCGGCCAGGAGGGCGGCCCGCGGGGTCTCGATCATCGTCCCGATCGCCACCTCGAGCGCTCGGCCGTCGGCGGCCGCGGCGGCGACCGCCGTCGCCACCCACCCGCGGGCCGTGGCCAGCTCGGCCCGGCTGACGGTGAGCGGGATCATCACCTCGACGGTGGCCGATCCCACCGTGGCGGCGGCGTCGAGGAGCGCCCGCACCTGCATGGCGTAGAGCCCTGGCTTGAGCACACCGAGCCGGACGCCTCGCACGCCCAGCATCGGGTTGTGCTCCCGCCAGGTCTCGGCGGCCCGGAGGAGCTCCTGCTCCTCGGCGGTGAGGCCGTCGCTCGCGCCCTTCACCCGCAGCTCCTCCACCGAGGGGAGGAACTCGTGCAGCGGCGGGTCGAGCAGCCGGACCGTGACCGGGAGCCCGGCCATCTCGGTGAGGATCGATTCGAAGTCGGCCCGCTGCGCGGCGTGCAGCTCGTCGAGGGCGGCGGCCTCGGCCTCGGGGGTGCCGGCGAGGATCATCCGGCGGACGACCGGCAGGCGCTCCTCGGCGAGGAACATGTGCTCGGTGCGGCACAGCCCGATGCCCTGGGCGCCCAGCCGGCGGGCCTGCGCGGCGTCCGCGGCGGTGTCGGCGTTGGCCCGGATGGCCATCCGATCACCCCGCACGTCGTCGGCCCACGCCAGCACCACGTCGAGCTCGGGGACGTCGGTGGCCTCGGCGACGGTGCGCTCCCCGAGCCACACCTCGCCGGTGGCCCCGTCGAGCGAGACGACCTCGCCGGCCTTGACCACCAGATCGCCCACCCGAAGGTGGTCGTCGCCGACCACGAGGGCCTCGGCCCCCACGACCGCCGGGATCCCCCAGCCGCGCGCCACGACGGCCGCGTGGCTGGCCAGGCCGCCCCGGGAGGTGAGGACCGCTTCGGCCACCTGCATCCCGTGGATGTCGTCCGGCGTGGTCTCCTGGCGCACGAGGACGACCAGCTCGCCGCGGTCGACGGCCTCCACGCAGGCATCGGCCGAGAAGTAGGCCCGTCCGACGCCGGCGCCCGGGGAGGCCCCGATGCCCGTGGCGATGGGCGACGCCCCGCCCCCGCTGAACTGGGCGTGGAGCACCTGGTCGAGGTGGTCCTCCACGAGGGCCAGCAGCACCTCGGCACGGCTGGCCTCGCCGGTCTCCACCCGGCGCACTGCTTCACGCAGCGCGGTCGGGCCGTCCATCTCCGCGAGGGCCGGCGCCGGGGTCATCGAGCACCCGCCATCGGCTGGATCCGCCGCGCTTCAGGCCGGACGCGCAACGACCGCCTCATCCACGGGAGGGACGAACGGCGGTCGCTGCTGGCGAGGGCTGGGCGGGCGGGAACAGCCCTCGTTGCAGGGCACTCTACGACACCGACCTGGTCGTCACAACAATGGACGAGAAATGTCCGCACTTTGCAATGTCCCGTCAAACGATCGGCAAACGGTCGCGGAAAAAGGCAAGCAGATCGGCGATGGGCACCCGTTCCTGGGCCATCGAATCGCGTTCGCGAACCGTCACACTTCCGTCATCCAACGACTCGAAATCCACGGTGATGCAGTACGGCGTGCCGACCTCGTCCTGGCGCCGGTAGCGGCGGCCGATGGCCTGGGTCTCGTCGTAGTCGCACATGACGTACGGCGAAAGGGACGAGAACACCGATCGGGCCAGCGGGGTCAGCGTGTCCTTCTTCGAGAGGGGCAGCACGGCCACCTGGTAGGGCGCGATCCGGGGGTCGAGGCGCAGGACGGTGCGCACCTCGCCGTTGACCTCCTCCTCGTCGTAGGCCGCCATCAGGAAGGCCATCATCGTGCGGGTGGCCCCGGCCGCGGGCTCGATCACGTGGGGCACGTAGTGGGTCCCCGTGGCCTGGTCGAAGTACTCGAGGCGTTCACCTGAGTGCTGTGCGTGCTGGGTGAGGTCGTAGTCGCCCCGGTTGGCGATCCCCTCCAGCTCGTCCCACCCCCAGGGGAAGAGGAACTCCACGTCCGAGGTGCCCGAGGAGTAGTGCGAGAGCTCGTCGGCGTCGTGGGGACGGAGCCGGAGCTTCCCGGGCTCGATCCCGTGGTCGAGGTACCACTGGTAGCGCTCCTGGCACCAGTACTCGTACCACTGCTGGCTCTCCTCGGGCGGGACGAAGTACTCCATCTCCATCTGCTCGAACTCCCGGGTGCGGAACACGAAGTTCCCCGGCGTGATCTCGTTGCGGAACGACTTGCCCACCTGGGCGATGCCGAACGGCGGCTTCTTCCGCGACGTCTCGAGCACGTTCTTGAAGTTGAGGAACATGCCCTGGGCCGTCTCCGGCCGCAGGAACACCTCGTGCCCCGCGCCCTCCACCGGCCCGGCGTGGGTCTTGAACATGAGGTTGAACTGGCGAGCCTCGGTGAAGCTGTCCTTCGACCCGCAGCTCGGGCACGCGGACGGGTCGTCGAGCTTGTCGAGGCGGAACCGCTCCTTGCAGTTCTTGCAGTCGACGAGGGGGTCGGTGAAGTTGGCCAGGTGCCCGGAGGCCTCCCACACCGCGGGAGGGCTGAGGATCGACGCGTCGAGGCCGACGATGTCGTCGCGCATCTGCACCATCGACTTCCACCACTCGTTCTTGACGTTGCGCAGCATGAGCACGCCGAGCGGGCCGTAGTCGTAGGTCGACCGGAAGCCGCCGTAGATCTCCGCCGACGGGAAGACGAAACCCCGGCGCTTGGCCAGGTTGACGATCTTGTCGAACAGGGACGGGTCGGCTTCGGGGGACATGGGCCCGGAGGTTACCGGGACCGCCTCCCCCGCCGACCATGCAATGGCCCGGTGGTAGAACCCAGCGATGGTCGTTCCCGCGCCGATGCCCCCCAACGCCGACCCCACGGCCGTGTTCGGCCCGCGTGTCGGGGCGGCCGTGATCGACGCCGTCGTGGTCGCGGGGCCGTACTTCGCCTACACCTGGAGCCAGGTCGAGTACCGCGACATCTCCGACACCGGGTTCACCGGCTCCGAGTACTGCGACCGCTACACCGACCAGATCGGCGGCTTCTGCGTCAACGTCGACGACACCGCCTACTACACCGACGATGCAGGGGGCCCGGAGAGCCTGATGGTGTTCGGGTTGGCGATCCTCCTCTACGTGGTGCTGCAGGGCCTCACGGGCTGGACCATCGGCAAGCGGTTGGTCGGGATCCGCACGGTGCGGGCCGACGGGCGACCGCCGGGCATCGGCAAGGCCCTGCTCCGCTGGGTGCTGTGGCTGGTCGACGGGCTCCCCTTCTTCGGGCTGGTCGGCTTCATCACCGGTCTCACGACCGTGGGTCACCGCCGGGTCGGTGACATGGCCGCCGGCACCTACGTGGTGCGAGCCGACGCGGCCGGCTCCCCCGTCGTCGTCCCCGATGCGGTCACTGCCGCGCCGCCCTACGCACCGGCCCCGCCCCCGCCGCCAGCCTTCCCGGCGCCCACGGCCAAGGAGGGGCCGCAGTGGGACGAGGCCCGGGGCACCTACATCCAGTGGGACCCGGCCCAGGCAGCCTGGGTGCAGTGGGACGACGCGACGAAGGTGTGGATTCCGATCCGCTGAGGCTGACGCCTAGTCGAGGACGTGGAGGGAGCGGAGGCGGCGCTCGAGGTGGTGCTCCATCGCCCGGCGGGCGAGCTGATCGACCTCATGGGTGGCCGGCGACTGCGGCTCGTTCAGTGCGGCGCCGAGCCGTCCGCCGAGGATGGCGCCGACCAGGCGCAGGGCGTCGGCCGAGAGCAACGGGCCCCGTCGGTGATCGGCGCAGCGGGCCCCGCCCGAGTCGGGATCGAAGCTGACGAGATCATCGGGCCGGCCGCACTCCACGCAGGCCTCGACGGTGGCGCCGTAGCCCTCGAGGGCCAGGACCTTGAGGAAGAACCCGGCCACCACCAGCGGGCCGCTGTTGCCGGCCAGGGCCCGCAACGCCCCCACCAGCATCTGGTACATCGCCGGGTTCGGTTCCCGGTCGAGGAGCAGCTGGTCGGCGGCCTCGAGCATCGAGACGCCTCGGGTCAGTCGGTCGAGGTCGTCACGGATCGACCGGAAGTGGTCGATGGTCTCGGCCTGGGTGACGATGTCGAGCTCGCGGCCCTCGTAGAACTGCAGGGCGAGGTGGGTGGGCGGTTCGAGACGGGCGCCGAACTTCGACTTCGTCTTGCGAACGCCCTTGGCCACCGCTCGCACCTTGCCGTGCTGGCGGGTGAGGATGCTGACGATCCGGTCGGACTCGGCCAGCTTGTGGGTCCGCAGGACGATGCCGTCGTCCCGGTACAGGCCCATCGGCCGAGCCTAGGTCTCGACGCCGCCGAACCTGCGGTTCCTCCGCTGGTACTCCTCGATGGCGTCGAAGAGGTGCTCCCGCCGGAAGTCGGGCCAGAGCACCTCGGTGAAGATGAGCTCGCTGTAGGCCATCTCCCACAGCAGGAAGTTGGAGATCCGGTACTCGCCGGAGGTGCGCACCACGAGGTCGGGATCGGGCATGTCCGGCGAGTAGAGCTTCGAACGGATGGCCTTCTCGGTGAGCTTGTCGGCCGGGACGCCGTCGCGGACGAGGGCCTGCACGGCGTCGACGATCTCGGCCCGTCCCCCGTAGTTGAAGGCGAAGGTGAGGGTCATGCCCTTGTTGCGCCGCGTCATCTCGACGGTGTCGTCGATGTGGCGCTGCACCCGCTTCGGCACCCGCCAGTCACGACGGCCGATGAACCGCACCCGCACGCCCTTCTCGTTGAGCTC
>JALYWQ010000453.1 GCA_030852625.1 Actinomycetota bacterium | reverse complement strand
CAGGGTCCCGACCACGCCACTAGCCCGCACCTCCGGCGTCGTCACCGAGCGCGGCGGCCTCGACTGCGGCGTCGGCCTGGGCCCGGCGGGCGGCGTCGACCTCGTCGATGTGGGCCAGCACCTCCGCGTACCGGGGCTCGGTGGCCATGAGCTGGGCATGGCTGCCCTCGGCCGCGATGCGACCGCCGTCGAGCAGCACGACCCGCTCGGCCAGCGAGATGGTCGAGGTGCGGTGGGCGATGACCAAGGTGGTGCGGCCCTCCATCAGCACGCGGAGGGCGGCGTGGATCTCCTCCTCCACGTGGACGTCGATGGCGCTCGTGGCGTCGTCGAGGATGAGGATGGCGGGGTCGGCCAGCAGGGTGCGGGCGATGGCGATGCGCTGCCGTTGCCCGCCGGAGAGCGTGTAGCCCCGCTCGCCCACCTCCGTGTCGAACCCGTCGGGGAGGTCGTCGATGAACGCCTCGGCGCCAGCGGCTCGGGCGGCGGCCCGGACGTCGCCGTCGGACGCGTCGGGCCGGCCGTAGGCGATGTTGTCGCGCACCGACGCTGCGAACAGGAAGGGCTCGTCGAGCACCAACCCGATCGACGCTCGAAGGCTGCGCAGGGTGAGGTGGCGGACGTCGTGGCCGTCGACGAGCACCGCTCCCTCCTCCACGTCGTAGAAGCGGGGCAGGAGGCGGGCGATGGTGGACTTGCCGGTGCCGGTGCGCCCGATGACCGCCACGCGGTCGCCGGGCGCCAGGTGGAGGTCGAGGTGCTCGAGCACTGCGCCGCCGTCGGCGTAGCGGAAGGTGACGTCGCGCAGCTCGACCTCGCCGCGCGGCTCGAGGAGATCGACGGCACCAGGGCGCTCCTCCACCGCTGGCTCGGTGTCGAGGATCTCGAAGATGCGATCGGCCGACGCCGCCGCCCGCTGGCCCATGAGGAGGATGAAGCCCAACGTGCGGAACGGGGCCTGGAGCAGGACGACGTAGCTGCTGAAGGCCACGATGGCGCCGACCGAGACCCGGCCGTCGATCGCGGCCAGCCCGCCGTAGAGGAGCACCGCGGCGAGCCCGATGCGGGGCAGGGCCTCCATCAGGGGAGCGAAGCGGGCCCGGACGTCGACCTGGGTGATCGACACCCAACGCAGCTTCCGCGCCGCCAACGCCAGTTGGTCGAGCTGCTGCTGCTCGGCGGCGAAGCTCTTCACGACCCGGGCACCGGTGACGTTCTCCTCCACGATCGTGGACACGTCGGCGGCCCGGGCCTGCACGATCCAGCTGAGCGGGAAGAGCAGCTCCCGCATCCGCACCCCGATCACGTAGACGAACGGCAGCGGGAGCACGGCGATGACCGTGAGGGGCAGGTCGATCGTCACCATCATCGCCACCGCCACGATGAAGCTCACGAAGTTCAGGGCCACGATGGGCATGAACGTGAGGAACAGCTGGACGGCGCGGATGTCGCTGTTGGCCCGTGAGATGAGCTGGCCGGTCTGCACCTGGTCGTAGAACGAGAACGACATCCGGGTGAGGTGCTCGTACATCGAGGTGCGCAGGTCGTACTCGAGGCCGTAGGCAGCCCGGAAGAGCACCGAGCGGTAGGTCAGTGTGAGCGCGCCCCGGACGACGGCGATCACGAGCAGCGCGATCACGAACGGCCCGAGCGGGCTGCCCCCCTCGTCGAGGGCCCGGTCGATGGCCGTCATCAGCACCCGCGGCGCCACCACCTGGGCGAGCATCGCCACCAGCGCGCACCCGAGCCCGAGCAGCACCTGGCCCTTCCTCGCGACGAGCAGGGGCTGGACCCTCCGGTACCAGCCGAGCTCACGATCCGGGTCCACCCGGGCGAGCGGCGGTGGCGCCTGCGCGCCCTCGGGCGGCGGCGGCTCGAACTCGTGGGCGCGGCCGAGGGCGGCGATGTCGCGGTCCAGCGCGGCCATGCTCGAGCTCACCTCCTCGGCGCCGGCCACGGGTCGGGGTTCGCATGGCCGGGCGACGCCCCGCACACTGGTGC
>JALYWQ010000449.1 GCA_030852625.1 Actinomycetota bacterium | reverse complement strand
CGGTGTCACCTGAGGTGCCAGGTTGGCTACAGTCCCCCCGGATGGTGCGGACAGACGATCCGAGCACACGCTCAGCCTGGGCCGGGGACACCGATTCCAAGGCCCGAATCGTCGTGCACGACTTCTCGGGGCATCCATTCCAGGCCGAGCTGGCCCGGTCCCTGGCCCACCGGGGCCATGACGTCCTCCACGTGCACTGCACGTCGTACACGAGCGGCAAGGGCGCCTTCGAGAGCGACGCGTCGGGCGGCTCGATCACCTACAGCGAGATCTCCGTGGGCCCGGCCTTCAGCCGGTACCGCCTCCTCCGTCGCATCGTGCAGGAGCTGCGCTACGGGCGGCGCTTCACCAAGGTGGCCGGGGGATTCCGGCCCGACGTCATCATCTCCTGCAACGACCCGCTGATCGCCAAAGCGATCTTCGCGGTGTGGGCCACGCTGCACCGGGTGGCCTGGGTGTTCTGGCTGCAGGACCTCTACAGCATCGCCCTCACCAACGCGGCGCTGAAGCGCTCGAAGCTCCTCGCCCCGCTCGGCGCGCTGATGCGGGCCATCGAACGCAAGCTGCTGCGATCGTGCGAAGGCGTGGTCTCGATCACCGAAGACTTCGAGCCGGTCCTCGCCGACTGGGGCGTCGATCCGGACAAGTGCACCGTCATCGAGAACTGGGCGCCGCTCGGCGAGGTCGTCCCCCGTCCGCGCGAGTGCTCGTGGCGGGAGGAGCACGGGATCGGCGACCGGTTCCTCTACCTCTACGCGGGCACCCTCGGCCTCAAGCACAACCCCGACGTGCTCCACGCCCTGGCCGCCAAACAAGACACCGCGGTCGTGGTCGTGGTCTCGGAGGGCCTGGGCGCCGAACGGCTGAAGGTGATGCTCGACGAGCACCCGCTCGACAACCTCATCCTCCTGCCCTTCCAGCCGTGGGAGCTCGTGTCCGACGTGCTCGGCGCCGCCGACGTCCTCCTCGTGCTCCTGCAGGCCGATGCCGGCGTGTTCTCGGTGCCGTCGAAGATCCTCACCAGCCTCTGTGCCGGCCGCCCGATCCTCGCCGCCATCCCGGCCTCGAACCTCGGGGCCCGCACGATCGTGCGGGCTGAGGCCGGCATCGTGGTCGGCCCAGGCGAGGACGCGTCGATGCTGGAGGCGGCGGAGCTCCTCCGTGCCGACGACGCGTTGCGCCACCGCATGGGTGTCAACGCACGGGCCTATGCCGAGGCCACCTTCGACATCGAGCCCATCACCGACCGGTTCATGGCTGTCATCGACCAGGCCGCTGGCACCCACACCGTGGCGGCGGCCCCGGTCGCCATCTTGCGCCCGGATGACGAACGGGCCCGCCCGGGCCTGTAACCTCCTCGCGCACAGCGTCGGCGGCGGAGGGTCATCGGCGAGGCGGGCTCAGACAACGGGGAGTCACCTGCATGCCGAGTAACGCCGACTTGTCGTACTACGAGGGCAAGCGGATCCTGGTGGCCGGCGGTGGGGGTTTCATCGGCGGCCACATCGTGAAGCGCCTCCAGGACCTCGGGGCCGCTCACGTCCGCTCGGTGGACAAGAAGCCCTTCGAGGAGTGGTACCAGCACCACGCCGGCGCCGAGGACCTCGTGCTCGACCTCGAGGACCGGGCCGCGGCCGACCAGGCCACCGCCGGGATGGACATCGTGATCAACCTGGCCGCCGACATGGGGGGCATGGGGTTCATCGAGAACAACAAGGCCCTGTGCATGCTCTCGGTGCTGATCAACACCAACCTGCTCCTCGCGGCCAAAGACCACGACGTGCAGCGGTTCTTCTTCAGCTCGTCGGCGTGCGTGTACGCCGCCGAGCACCAGCGCGACCCGTCGGTCACGGCCCTGAAGGAGGCCGACGCCTACCCGGCGGAGCCCGAGGACGGCTACGGCTGGGAGAAGCTCTTCAGCGAGCGGATGTGCCGCCACTTCCGGGAGGACTTCGGGCTCGAGACCCGCGTCGCCCGCTACCACAACGTCTACGGCCCCGAGGGCACGTGGGAGGGCGGCCGGGAGAAGGCGCCGGCAGCCATCTCCCGCAAGGTGGCCCAGGCCAAGCTGAGCGGCGACCACAAGATCGAGGTGTGGGGCGACGGCGAGCAGACCCGCTCGTTCATGTACATCGACGACTGCGTCGAGGGCACGCTCCGGCTCACCGCCGGCGACATCGTCGAGCCGATCAACATCGGCAGCAGCGAGCTGGTCAGCATCAACGGGCTCGTCGACATCGTCGAGTCGATCGCCGGCATCACCGTCGACCGCCAGCACGACCTCACCGCCCCGCAGGGCGTGCGGGGTCGCAACAGCGACAACACCCTCATCCTCGAGCTGATGGGCTGGGAACCCTCCATCAGCCTCAAGGACGGCCTCACCCAGACCTACAACTGGGTGGAGCAGCAGGTCGCCGCCTCCCGGTCCGCCGGCTGACCGCCGACCGGATGCGGTACCCCGAGACCGCTGCGGGCGGGTACAGCCGGGTCGACGGCGCGGTTGCCTTCTACGGCCGCGTCCAGGCCCTGCTCGAGGAGCTCGAAGGCCCGGTCGTGATCGCCGACTTCGGAGCCGGCCGGGGCCGCGTGGCCGACGATCCGGTGCCGATCCGGCGTCGCCTGCAGGAGCTGCGCGGCCCGGACCGCACGGTGATCGGCCTCGACGTCGATCCAGTGGTCACCAGCAACCCCCGCGTGGACAAGGGCCTGGTGATCGGTCCGGACGGTTCGATCCCCCTCGACGACGCCAGCGTCGACCTGGTGGTGTCCGACTGGACCTTCGAACACGTCGACGACCCGGTGCGGGCGGCCGCCGAGCTCGACCGGGTCCTGAAGCCCGGCGGTTGGATCTGCGCTGTCACCCCGAACAAGTGGGGCTACATCGCCATCGGCGCGCGGCTCGTGCCGAACCGGCTCCACGTGAAGGCCCTGCGCAAGCTCCAGCCGGGCAAGCAGGAGGCCGACACGTTCCCGACCTGCTACCGCATGAACACCCGGCGTGACCTCGAGCGGCTCTTCCCCGGTCCACGGTTCTCGGTGCACGCGTTCACGACCGACGC
>JALYWQ010000443.1 GCA_030852625.1 Actinomycetota bacterium | reverse complement strand
GTCGAGACGAGGTCGAAGAAGTCGTTGCCCTTGTCGTCGACGACGATGAAGGCCGGGAAGTCCTCCACCTCGATCTTCCACACGGCTTCCATGCCGAGCTCGGGGTACTCGAGGACCTCGACCTTGCGGATGCAGTCCTGGGCCAGCCGGGCCGCCGGCCCGCCGATCGAGCCGAGGTAGAAGCCGCCGTGCGAGGCACATGCGTCGGTGACCTGCCGGCTGCGGTTCCCCTTGGCCAGCATCACGAGCGAGCCGCCGGCAGCCTGGAACTCCTCGACGTACGAGTCCATGCGGCCGGCCGTCGTCGGACCGAACGATCCCGACGCGTAGCCCTCGGGGGTCTTGGCCGGGCCGGCGTAGTACACGCAGTGGTCCCGGAGGTACTGCGGCATGGCCTCGCCGGCGTCGAGGCGCTCCTTGATCTTGGCGTGGGCGATGTCTCGGGCGACGACCATCGGACCGCTGAGCGAGAGCCGGGTCTTCACCGGGTAGCGGCTCAGCTCCGAGCGGATCTCGTCCATCGGACGGTTGAGGTCGATGCGGACCACCTCGTCGCCGCCGAGGTCGTCGTGGGTGACCTCGGGCAGGTAGCTGGCCGGGTCGGCCTCGAGCTGCTCGAGGAACACGCCCTCGGCGGTGATCTTCCCGAGGGCCTGGCGGTCGGCCGAGCACGACACCGCCACCGCCACCGGGCACGACGCGCCGTGCCGGGGGAGTCGCACCACCCGGACGTCGTGGCAGAAGTACTTGCCGCCGAACTGGGCGCCGATCCCGAAGCCCTGGGTGAGGGCGAGGATGTCCTGCTCGAGCTCGAGGTCCCGGAAGCCGTGGCCCAGGGCCGACCCCTCCGTCGGCAGCGTGTCGAGGTAGTGGGCCGACGCGTACTTCGCCGTCTTCAACGCGAACTCGGCCGACGTGCCGCCGATCACCACCGCCAGGTGGTACGGCGGGCAGGCCGCCGTGCCGAGCGACCGGAGCTTCTCGTCGAGGAACTTGAGCATGCTCGACCGGTTCAGGACGGCCTTGGTCTCCTGGTAGAGGTAGCTCTTGTTGGCCGAGCCGCCACCCTTGGCCATGAAGAGGAACTTGTAGGCGTTGCCGGGTGCGGCGTAGAGCTCGATCTGGGCCGGCAGGTTGGTGCCGGTGTTCTTCTCGTCCCACATGGTGAGCGGGGCCATCTGCGAGAAGCGCAGGTTCGAGGTCTCGTAGGTCTGTTGGATGCCCCGGCTGATCCACCGCTCGTCGTCGCCCCCGGTGAGCACCAGCTCGCCCCGCTTGCCCATCACGATGGCGGTGCCGGTGTCCTGGCACATCGGGAGCACGCCACCGGCGGCGATGTTGGCGTTCTTCAGGAGGTCGAGGGCGACGAAGCGGTCGTTGGCCGACGCCTCCGGATCGTCGAGGATGCGGGTCAGCTGCTGGAGGTGGGCCGGCCGCAGGAGGTGGGAGATGTCACGGAACGCCTCACGGGTGAGGAGGCTGATGGCCTCCGGCTCCACCTGGAGGAACGTGCGCCCGGCGGCCTCGACGGTGGTCACGCCCTCGGTGGTGAGCAACCGGTAGGGGGTGGCGTCGGCGCCGATCGGTAGGAGCTCGGTGAAGGCGAGGTCGGTCATCGCCCGGGAACGCTAGGTCCGCACCACCCGTTCGGTCACACCGGCCCGTACCGTGGAGGCCATGGCGCCTGACGAGGTCCGCATCGAGCACGACACGATGGGCGAGGTGGAGGTGCCGGCCACCGCGAAGTGGGGGGCCTCCACCCAGCGGGCGGTGGAGAACTTCCCCATCTCGTTCCGCGGGATCGACAGCCAGCTGGTCCACGCCTTGGGTGCCATCAAGGCCGCCGCCGCCGAGGTGAACGCCGAGCTCGGGCAGATCGACGGCGAGGTCGGCGCGGCAATCGCCGCTGCGGCCGCGGAGGTGGCCGACGGCGCCTGGGACGATCAGTTCCCGGTCGACGTGTTCCAGACCGGGTCCGGGACCTCGTCGAACACCAACGCCAACGAGGTCATCGCTCACCTGGCCACCGAACGGCTCGGTCGGACCGTCCACCCCAACGACGAGGTCAACGCCAGCCAGTCGTCCAACGACGTCTTCCCGTCGGCCATCCACCTCGCGGCGGTGATCGGGGTGCGGCACGGCCTGCTGGCGTCCCTCGACCTGCTGGCCGGCGCCCTCGACGAGCAGGCCGCCGCCCACGCCACCACGGTGAAGGCCGGTCGGACCCACCTGATGGACGCCACGCCCGTCACGCTGGGGCAGGAGTTCGCCGGCTACGCGGCCCAGGTCAGCCAGGCCGCCGAGCGCCTGGCGGCCGCCGCGGTGCGAGCCGGCGAGCTGCCCCTCGGTGGCACCGCCACCGGCACCGGGTTGAACGCCCCCCGCAACTTCGCGCCGAAGGTGATCGCCCTCCTCGCCGAGCGCTTCGACGTCGACCTCCACGAAGCCCACGACCACTTCGCGGCGCAGGGCGCCCGGGACTCGCTGGTCAGCCTCTCCGGTGAGCTGCGGGCGTTGGGCGCGGCTCTGCTGAAGATCGTGAACGACCTCCGCTGGATGGCCTCTGGCCCGAACACGGGCTTGGCCGAGATCCGCCTGCCCGACCTCCAGCCGGGCAGCTCGATCATGCCGGGCAAGGTGAACCCGGTGATCCCCGAGGCGGTCAGCCAGGTGGTGGCCCAGGTGTACGGCAACGACGCCGCGGTGGCCTTCGCCGGCAGCCAGGGCAACTTCGAGCTCAACGTGTACCTGCCGGTGATGGCCCGCAACGTGCTGGAGTCGATCCGTCTCCTCACGAACGTCACCCGGCTGCTGGCCAAGCGCTGCGTGGCCGGCATCGAGGCCGATGTCGACCGGTGCCGCACCTACGCCGAGGCCACCCCGCAGGCGGCGGCGGCCCTCAACCGGCTGCTGGGCTACGACAAGGTGGCGGCCATCGTGAAGCAGGCCGCCGCGGAGGGTCGCAGCATCCGTGAGGTCGTGCTCGAGCAGGGTCTCGTGGAGCCCGACGAGCTCGACGACGCCCTCGACCTCCTCCGCCTCACCCGAGGCGAGTAGCTCGCAGGGGAGCTCAGCCGGCGGCGGCGCTGCCGGCGAACGGCGAGGGGTCGCCGACGTCGGGGACGAGCGGTGCCGTCCAGCTGTTGGCCTTGGCCAGGCTGTTGGCCACCGTGCGCCACTCCACCGGATCCCAACCCTCGGCGGCGGCTTCGATGTGACGATCGAGGCGGAGCTGCAGGAACGCCGGCAGCTCGTTGAGCCCGAGCGCCTTCACCGCCGCCCGGTCAGGATCGGCGAAGGTCAGGAACCGGTCGGCCCAGGGGCCGAGGAACTGACGGGCCTCATCGGCGGTGCCGGTGACGAGGAGGCTGGTGCGGCAGTCGGCGCCGTTGAAGTGGGTGAGGATCCGCGTCGAGGTCTCGAGGAGCCACGAGCTCTCGTTGGTGAACGGATCGAGCACCACCAGCGCCAGCTGGAAGGTGGTCAGCCACGCGTCGATCGGCTGGGCGTCACCGTTGATGGGGGTGAGCTGGAGGTCGGCAGGGGGGTCGGTCACCACGGGCGCAGACGGTAGTTGGCGGTCAGACAGGCCGACCACCTCGGAGCACCGGGTACTGACGTTCCGGATCGTCGGCCGGCACCACCCGAGCCGGCGGTCCGGCATCGGGATCGCCCTCGAGGCGCTGGGCGCCAGCCGGCGCGTACTGGAGGATGTAGGTCTTCCGCACCTCGCCGGTGATGTTCGGACCGGTCAGGTGCGGGGTCAGCGACGAGAACACCGCCGCCCCGCCCGCCGGCACCTCGGCGGCCACCGCGCTCGGGGCATCGCTGAAGCACTCGAAGCCCAGCGGGTCGACGAACCGGTGGCGCAGCGTGCCCTGGCGGTGGACGCCGGGCGCGATCCACGGGCAGCCGTTGTTGACGTGGGCCTCGTTGAGCGCGATCCAGACGGTGAGGTACTGCTGCGGTTCGACGAACCCGTACCCGTTGTCCTGGTGCCAGGGAAAGCGCCGGGGCTTCTCGCTCTTCTTGTAGACGGCCTGGTCCCAGTACACGTTGACGTCGGGCCCGATGAGGTCGAGGGCGATCCCGAGGATCGTCTCGTGGCGGCTCAGCTTGCGCAGCACCGGCGACTCGGGGAGCAGGTGGCTGCGGAAGGTGATGGCGCCCTGCTCCGCGATGAGCATCCGGCCGTTCTCGGCCTGCTCCAACGCACGGTCGGCGGCGGCTACCAGCGCATCGACCTCGTCGGTGACGGCGTCGAGGGTGGCGGCGTCGAGCAGGTCGTCCACCACGACGTAGCCGAGCTGGTCGAACTGCTGGAACTGGGCGGCGGAGATCGTGCGCGGTGCGGTCACCGGCATCGTCCACTCGAACCCCGAGTTCCACGGGTGCCGTTCGATCGTGTCTGTCGTCATCCCCACCCTCTCCTAACCTGCGGCGGTGGCCAAGGTAGATCAGACGCCAGTGACCGATCCGTTCGAGCTCGCCCGCCCCCTGAGCGGCGCCGACTGGTGGAACGTGCCCGCCTCGGGGGAGGTGCCGGCCATCAAGGTCACCGACGGTCCTTCCGGGGCCCGGGGGGAGCGGTTCGCCGGCGGTCCGCCTTCGGTGTCGTTCCCGTGCTCGGCCGCGATCGGGGCCAGCTGGGACCGCGAGCTCGTGGGACGGGTGGGCGCAGCGCTGGCGGTGGAGACCAAGGCCAAGGGCGCGCAGGTGCTCCTCGGGCCGACCATCAACCTCCAGCGGTCACCCCTCGGTGGCCGGCACTTCGAGTGCCTCTCGGAGGACCCGGTGCTGACCGCCCACCTGGCGTCGGCCTACGTCGAGGGCCTCCAGGGGGCCGGGGTGGCGGCCTGTGCCAAGCACCTCGTCGCCAACGACACCGAGGCCGACCGCTTCGAGATCTCCTCGGAGCCCGACCAGCGCACGTTGCGCGAGGTGTCGCTGCTGCCGTTCGAGTTCGCCCTCCGGCGGTCGGGCTCGTGGTCAACGATGGCCGCCTACAACCGCCTCTACGGCACCCACTGCTCGGAGAACGCCGAGCTCCTCACCGCGATCCTGCGCGACGAGTGGGGCTGGGACGGCGTCGTGATCTCCGACTGGTTCGCGACGCGCAGCGTCGCCCCGGCCGCCCTCGCCGGCCTCGACCTCGAGATGCCCGGACCCGGGATGATGTGGGGCACGGGCCTCGGCCAGGCGGTGGCCGACGGCCTGGTCGACCCCGAGGTGCTGGTGGCCAAGCGGGAGCGCCTGGCCCTCCTCGGCCGCCGGACCGGCGCCGACGTGGAGCCGCCCCGACCCGACGGACCCGGAGGCGACCCTGCGGTGGTGGCGCTGGCCCGCGAGGCCGGAACGGCCGGGCTGGTCCTCCTGCGCAACGAGCCGGATGCCGACGGCAACCCGGTGCTCCCGCTCGGGTCACCGGCGACCATCGCCGTCGTCGGCCCCCACGGCGATCGGGAGATCTTCCAGGGCGGCGGCAGTGCAGGCGTCACCCCCACCGACGTCACCACCATCGCCGGCGGCCTCCGGGAACGGTTCGACCGCGTCGTGGTCGAGCCGGGTTGCTCGTCGAGTCGCGGTCGGCCGGCTCTCGACGGCCGCCACCTCCGTCGGGCCGACGGCACCACCGGCGTCGACGTCGAGGTCATCGACGGCGACGGGGTCGTCCACGAGCGGTTGCGGCCCCGCACCTTCCGGGTGATGTTCCTCGACGACCCGAAGGCCGGCGCCGGCATCCCGGGCTGGTCGATCCGGGCCACCACCACGTTCACCCCCGAGGCCACCGGCGTGCACCGCTTCAAGGTGCGGACTGCCGACGAGGCCACGCTCTTCGTCGCCGGGCAACCGGTGGCCGACGACGTCGAGCTCGAGGCCGGCGTCCCCGTGGAGCTCCGGGTCGAGGCCCACAGCCCCAACCCCCAGGCCCGGCTCATGGTGGAGGTGCGCTGCGCCTTCCCGGAGCCCGACGACGCCTTCGAACGAGCCGTCCGGGCCGCCGCCGAGGCCGACGTGGCCCTCGTGGCCATCGGCCTCGACGACGACTGGGAGACCGAAGGCCGCGACCGTGATCACCTCGGGCTCCCGGGCCGGCAGGTGGAACTGGTCCGGGCGGTGGCCGCCGTGCAGCCCAACACGATCGTCGCGGTCGTGGCGGGGTCGCCGGTCGACCTCAGCTGGGCCGATGAGGTGCCGGCCGTCCTCTGGTGCTGGTACCCGGGCCAGGAGGGTGGGCGGGCCATCGCCGACGTCCTCAGCGGCGACGCCGACCCCGGGGGACGCCTGCCGTGCACGATGCCGGCCCGCATCGAGGACACCCCGGCCTTCTTCGACGCCCCGCCCGACCCCGGCGTGCTCCGCTACCACGAGGGCGTGTTCTGCGGGCACCGCTGGTACGACGCCCGCCTGATCGAGCCGGCCTTCCCGTTCGGGCACGGGTTGAGCTACACGACCTTCGAGCTGGGCGCACCCACGCTGTCGACGGAGCGGGTCGATCCCGGCCAGTCGG
The DNA here is from genome assembly GCA_030852625.1 of Actinomycetota bacterium. Classification (GTDB taxonomy): domain Bacteria; phylum Actinomycetota; class Acidimicrobiia; order Acidimicrobiales; family VFJN01; genus VFJN01. Next base: position 5,780 of record JALYWQ010000443.1, on the reverse strand, counting down.
TGACGGTGACCGTGCCGGTGCGCAACACCGGCCACCGCGGCGGGAGCGAGGTGGTCCAGCTCTACCTCGGCGACGACGAAGCCACCGTCCGCCGTGCCCCCCGCGAGCTGCGCGGCTTCGCCAAGGTCCACCTGGCCTCCGGGCAGGACACCAGCGTCCAGCTGGAACTCGGACCGCGGGAGCTGGCCCACTGGGATGCCCGGGCCGGGTGCTGGCGGGCCGAGGCGGGGCGCTTCACCGTGTGGGTCGGGCGCTCGTCACGGGAGCTCGGTGAGCCGGTCAGCTTCGAGCTCACCGGCGACTGGACGGCGGCCCCGTCGGACCCGTACCCCGCATCGGCGGCCACACCCGCCGGGTAGGTTCCACTCGTGCATCCGATCGAGCGTCTCCGCTACGTCGCGAGGGCCTCCGGTGCCGACCAGGCCCATCTGGTGCGCGAGACCGCTCAATCGCTGTCGGCCTTCCACCACGACCCCCCAGCGCTCGTGGCGGCGTGCCGGCGCATCGTCGACCGCCACCCCACCTCGGGGCCCCTGTGGTGGCTGTGCGCCAGTGTGCTCACCGCCCCCGACGGGCGAGCCGCGGCGTGGGAGGCCGTGGAGGCCATCGAACAGGACGCCACCATCGGTGAGCTCGGCTTCGCGCTCCCCGACGACGCCACCGCCTGCGTCGTCGGCTGGCCCGAGATCGTTGGGGAGGCCCTGCCCCGCCGGGGCGACGTCGAGGTGCTCGCGGTCGACTCGTTGGGCGAGGGCAGCGGGCTCGTGCGGCGGCTGATGCACGCCGGCATCGATGCCGTCGACGTGCCGACGTCCGGGCTCGGCGCCGCCGTGATCAACTCCGACGTGCTGCTCCTCGAGGCGGTGGCGGCCGGACCTGAGGGGTTCGTAGCCGTGAGCGGCTCGCTGGCCGCGGCCACCGCGGCCCGCTACGCCGAGGTGCCGGTGTGGGTGGCGATCGGGGTGGGGCGGTGGCTCCCGGCGCGCATGTGGGAGGCCATGGTCGGCCGGTTCGCCACCCGCGGCGCCGATCCCTGGGACCTCGACGAGGAGATCCTCCCGTTCAGCCTGGTCGATCGGGTCGCCGGACCGACCGGCCTCGAAGCACCCGTCGACGCCGCCGGCCGGACCGACTGCCCCGTCGCCCCGGAGCTGTTCGGCGGCAGTGCACCGGGGACCTTCCGGTTCGCCGACGACTGACGAACCGGCCGGCGACTCGACCGACGGTCAGGCGAGGTCGGCGATGGCCTGGCTGATGGCGAGGACCCGTCGGGCCTCGTCGACGTGGAGGTTCTCGATCATGCGGCCGTCGACGGTGACGACCCCTCGACCCTCGGCCTCGGCCTCGGCGAAGGCCTCGATGATCCGGCCGGCCAGCTCCACCTCGTCGGCGGACGGCGAGAACGCCGCGTTGCAGGGCTCGACCTGCCCGGGGTGGATCAGCGTCTTGCCGTCGAAGCCGAGGGCCCGGCCCTGCGCGCACTCAGCGGCGAAGCCGGCCTCGTCCTTGATGTCGTTGTAGACCCCGTCGAGGATCACCTTGCCGGTGGCCCGCGCCGCCAGGAGGCACAGGCCGAGGCCCAGCTGCAGGGGGCCGCGGTCGGGGGTGCGGAGGCCGTGGAGCTCCTTGATGAGGTCGTTGGTGCCCATCACGAGCACGGTGAGGCGCTCGGAGGCCGCGCAGATCTCCTCCGCGTGGAGCACCGCCACCGGGGTCTCGAGCATGGCCCAGATCTTCGTGTGGTCGGGAGCCCCGCCCCGCTCGAGGGCTGCTTCGATGGCGTGCACCTCGGCGGCCGAGTTCACCTTCGGCACCACCACGGCGTCGGGCCCGGCCTTGGCGATGGCGGCGAGGTCGTCGGCGTGCCAGGGGGTGTCGAGGCCGTTGGCCCGGATCGTGAGCTCCCGTCCGCCGTAGCCACCGCCGGCGACGGCGGCGCAGACCCGCTCGCGGGCCTCGGGCTTGGCGTCGGGGGCCACGGCGTCCTCGAGGTCGAGGATCAGCGCGTCGGCCGGGATGCCCTTGGCCTTCTCGAGGGCCCGTTCGTTGGCGCCCGGCATGTAGAGGACCGAGCGGCGGGGTCGGAGGAGCACGTCGTCAGCCATCAGTCGTCCAGCTCGATGGCGGCGTAGCGCTCGGCCAGCTCGGGGTCACGGGCCGCCAGTTGCTCGGCGAGCTCCACCATCACCTTGCACTGCTTCACCGAGGCGTCGTCCTCCATCTTCCCGTCGAGCATCACGGCACCGGTGCCGTCGCCCATGGCGGCGATCACGCGGCGGGCGTGCTTCACGTCCTCGACCGAGGGCGAGAACACCTTGCGGGCCACGTCGATCTGCGACGGGTGCAGGCTCCACGCCCCCACGCAGCCGAGCAGGAAGGCGTTGCGGAACTGGTCCTCGCAGGCCACCAGGTCGGCGATGTCGCCGAAGGGGCCGTAGAAGGCGAAGATCCCGTTGGCCTGGCAGGCGTCGACCATGCGGGCCACCGTGTAGTGCCAGAGGTCCTGCTGGTAGGTGGCGCGCTCGGCGTTGATGTCGCCGTCCACCGGATCCTGTCGCACCAGGTAGCCGGGGTGGCCGCCGCCGACCCGGGTGGTCTTCATGCGGCGGCTGGCGGCCAGGTCGGCCGGGCCGAGGGAGAGGCCCTGCATGCGGGGCGAGGCGGCGCAGATCTCCTCGACGTTGGCTACGCCGCGAGCGGTCTCGAGGAGGGCGTGGATGAGGATGGGGCGATCGAGCCCGGCCTTGGCCTCCATCTGGGCGATGAGGCGGTCGACGTAGTGGATGTCCTCGGCGCCTTCGACCTTCGGGATCATGATGACGTCGAGGGCGTGGCCGGCCTCGGTGACGGCGGCCACGATGTCGTCATGGCCCCACGGGGAGTCGAGCGAGTTCACCCGGGTCCAGAACTGCGTGTCACCGAAGTCGGTGTTCTTGGCCACGTCGATGAGCCCGGCGCGGGCGTTCTCCTTCTCGGTCGCCGGGATGGCGTCCTCGAGGTTGGCCAGGATGATGTCGACCTTCGGGACCAGGTCGGGCACCTTGGCCACCACCTTGGCCAGGTGCGGCGGGAAGAAGTGGATCATCCGCGACGGGCGGAACGGGATCTCGCGGAGGGGCGCGGGAGCGCCGACGGCGAGCGGTCGGAAGAAGTCCTTGGCGGAGCGCATCGGGCCCCACGCTAGATCCGGGCGGGGAGCCGCCCCAAGGTCAGCCGGCGGCGGCGGCCTCGGCCATGCGGCGAGCGATCACCTTGAGGCAGAGGGTCTCGTCGGCGCCTTCGAAGATCGAGAGCACCCGGGCGTCCACGAAGTAGCGGGACACGTCGTACTCCTCGGCGTAGCCCATGCCGCCGTGGATCTGCATCGCCTCGCGCGTCACCCACTCGGCCGCCTTGCACACGTAGGCCTTGATGAGCGACGCCTCGAGGGCGCCCTCGCCCTTGGCCATGAGCCGGGCCACGGCGTAGGCCGACTGGCGGGCGGCCTGGATCGTGAAGGCCATCCGGGTGAGCTTCACCTTGGTGAGCTGCAGGTCGCCGATCGGCTTGCCGAACACCGTGCGGTCCTGGGCGTACTGGCTGGCCTTCTCGTAGGCGGCCTGCATCACGCCGATGGCCCGGGCCGCGGTCTGCAGCCGGCCGTTCTCGAAGCCGGCCATCTGGAGGTAGAAGCCCTTCCCGAGGCCGTCCTCGCCGCCGATCAGGTTGGAGTCCTCCACGAACCACGAGTCGAAGGCCACCTCGTAGGAGTGCATGCCCCGGTAGCCGATGGTGTCGATCGGGCGCCCCTCCATCTTCCCGCCCTGCTCCTGCTCGAGCACGAAGCCGTGGCCCTCGCCCCGGGGCTTGGGCACGATGAACATCGACAGGCCGCGGTGGGTGAGGCTGCGATCGGGGTCGGTGCGGGCCAGGAGCATCAGCACGTCGGCCCGGCCGGCGAAGGTGCACCAGGTCTTCACGCCGTTGATCAGCCAACCGCCGTCGGTCTTGGTGGCGGTGACCTTGATCCCGGCGACGTCGGACCCGAAGTCGGGCTCGGTCACCGCGACGGCGTTCATGACCTCGGCGGCGGCGAGCTTCGGGAGCCACTCGTGCTTCTGGTCCTCGGTGCCGCCCTTCACCAGGGCCCGGGTGAGGATCTCGGGTCGGGTGATCAGGGACCCGCCGGCGCCGAGCGAGCCTCGGGAGAGCTCCTCGGTGGCCACGACCATGCCGATGTACTCCGACTCGCCACCCGACCCGTAGCCGCCGTACTCCTCGGGGATCGACAGGCCGAAGGCCCCCATCTCGGCCAGGCCGGTGATGATGTCCTCGGGGATGTCGGCGTTCTCGCGGTGGATGTGCTCGGCGATCGGGGCCAGCTTCTCGTCGGCGAACCGGCGGAAGGTGTCCTGCACCAGCTCGAAGTCGTCGTCGAGGTGGCGAGGGCCGGCTTCGCCGGCGAGGGAGGCGAGGAACTCGGGATCGCGGTAGGTGGCGCAGAAGGCCCGGGCCTCCTCGAGCGCTCCGGCCTCGGTGCCCCACGTGGCCTCCCGGCCGTAGAGGCGGGCGGCCAGCTCACCGACGGCGTCGGCGATGAAGGCGCAGGCCAGGTTGGCTTCGAGGTCGCCGCGAGCGCCGTACTCGAGCATCGAGCTGGCCGTCTCCACTGCGGCGGCGGCGTGGGCCAGGTCGTAGCCGAGGACCTGGTTGACGTCGGGTCCGCCGGTCGCGGCGAGGGTGGTCGCACCGGTGCGGACGATCCCCCGGGCGAGGTCGACGACGGTGGCGGCAGCGGTGAGATCAGGGCCGGACATGGGTCCGGATGGTACTGACGGGCTCCCGGACCGGCTCAATCGAACCGGTGCGGAAGCCCGTCAGCCTCCAGCGAGCTCAGCGGTTGTAGCGGGTGTCCCGGCGGAGGTGCAGGTCGATGGCGACGACCACGAACATGGCGCCGACCGACAGCACGAGGATCGCCCAGAGGGTGATCAGGCGGGCTTCGGAACCGGTCCGGGCGATCTGGTTGCCGAGCACCGTCACCGGGGTGGTCGTAGCGGTGGGAGCGACCGTGGTGGTCGTCCCGCCGGTGGTCCCACCCGTGGTCCCACCCGTGCCGCCGCCCGTGATCCCGGGATCCCCGGGAGCGGTGAGGAAGATGGTGGCGTCATCACGATCGCCGACGTCGGCGAAGCCGTTCCGGCTGGCCCGGGCGGTGACGATGTCGGTCTCGCTGTCACCGGCGTCACCGATGAAGGGAGCGTCGAACTGGCAGTCGTAGGCCGCGCCGACCCCGATGTGCTGCGGCGTGGAGCAGGTGCCGACACCGTCGAGGTCACCGTGGATCGAGTCGTCCAGGTCGTGGAGCGTCACCGACACCGCCGAGTGGTTCGTCACCCGGATGTGGAAGGTGAAGGTGCCACCGGGAGCCGGTCGGCTGGCCGGCGACGGGGTCTTCTCCACGCCGATGGTGAGGCGGGACGGGTCCCGGACCACGACGATCTCGGCGGGGTCGCCGCAGCGGCCGCTCACGTCGATGTCATTGCGGGGTGACTGGTAGGAGGCGACCCAGCGGTACGTGCCGGGTCGTGTGGGGGTGAATTCGGCCGAGCGGGCACGACCGGCATCGTCGAGCCGGCCCTGCGAGGTGAACGCCGGGGTGCGGGCGCAGAGCTCGTCGTCGGGGCCGTAGAGGGCGAAGTCGACGGTGCTGCTGAGCCCACGGACACCGTTGACGGTGGCGTTGTCCCACACCGCGCCGCCGAGGTTGATGTCGGGCGAGGCGTCGGTGGTGATGGTGG
>JALYWQ010000432.1 GCA_030852625.1 Actinomycetota bacterium | reverse complement strand
GCGTCGGTGGTGCCGGCCGGGGCACCGAGGAGGAGGTTCTCGCGCACCGTGCGGCCGAAGAGGAACGGGTCCTCGTTCACCACCCGCACCGACTGGCGGAGCTGCAGGGCATCGGCGTCGGCGATCGGGATGCCGTCGAGCTCGGCGGTGCCGTCGTGGAGGTCGCAGCCGCCGGCGATGGCCCGGGCGAGCGTGGTCTTGCCGGACCGCGGCGGGCCCGAGACCACGATCAGCTCGCCGGGGCCGGCAGTGAAGGTGAGGGGGGCGATCACGGGGTGGCCCTGGATCCAGACGCTGGCGCCCCGCAGGGCCAGGCCCTCGCCGTCGGACGGCAGGTCGACGCCCCGGTCGAGCTCGGCGGGCTTGGCGTAGGCGATGAGCTCGAAGATCCGTCCGGCGCCGGTCTTGGCGAACTGCCAGGCCGACTGGATGAGGCCGAAGCTCCTTGCCAGCACCACGAACACGATGGCGAACTGGAAGAAGAGCAGCAGGTCGCCGACGGTGACGTCGCCGGCCACCCCGGCCCGGGTACCGAGCCAGGTGAGCAGGCCCATCACGATGGCCGGCAGGGCGGCGAGGAACAGGTCGTAGCGCGCCACCAGCCGCACCCGGGTGAGGGCGGCGCCGTAGGCGTTCCGGGCCGCCGTTCGCAGGCGCTCCCGCTCGTGGTCCTCCCGGCCGAAGGCCTTCACCACGCGGGCGCCGCGCACCGCCTCGTCGATCACCGTGGTGACCCGGGCCCGACGGTCGAGCATCACCCACGACATGCCCCACAGGTGACGACGCACCCGCGCCACCACCCACAGGTTGACCGGCATCATCGTGAAGGTGAGGATCGACAGGCCCGGGTGGATGTCGATCATGAGCACGCCGATGGCCACGAGCACCAGGCCCACCACCACGACGGCCGGGGCCACCAGCACGAGGAGCTGGAGCAGGAGCAGGTCGGTCATGGCACGGGTCACCATCTGGCCGGTGGCCAGTGCGTCGAGGCGAGCCGGGTCGGTCGACTGGAGGCGCTCGTAGAGCCAGATGCGGAGCTCGAACTCGAGGTGGTAGCCGAGGCGCGAGATCACCTGGCGCATGGCGAAGCCGAACACGAACGTGAACAACGCCAGTGCGATGAGCAGGTCGACGAAGTCGCCCACCGGCTTCGTCCGATCGACCACACCCTCGTCGACCAGCTTCCGGAGGGTGTCGGCGGTGCCGACCGCACCGGTGAAGGCGCCGGTCGCCGACACCAGCAGGGCGATGATCCAGTTGCGCTGACGGGCGATGAGACGCCACATCACCGTCTGCCGGAAGTCGCTGAAGCCCGCCTTGATCCCCCTGATCCGGCCCATCGGCCGACCGTACCAGCCGGTCTGGTCTGCAGGGATTCGAGCCAGGGATCGTTCAGGTCACGGGGGTCCGCGCCGGCTCCGCTCGCGGGTTACGGTGCGCCGCCATGACCACGATCACGCCGCTGCTCGCCAGCTACGAGCGGTCGACATTCACCCACGACGGCAAGACCCGTGACGTGTTCCGCAAGGGCACCGGCCCGGCGGTGATCGTGATCGCGGAGATGCCCGGTATCAGCCCCAAGGTCCTCGAGTTCGCCGACCGCGTCGTCGCCATCGGGTGCACCGCCGTGCTGCCCCACCTCTTCGGTGTGCCCGGCTTCGACCACGAAGCCGCCGGCATGCCCCGGACCGTCGCGTACGGCGTGCGGTCGATCGTGCCGGCGTGCATCAGCCGGGAGTTCGCCACCATGGCGACCGGCAAGACCTCGCCGGTGGTCGACTGGCTCCGGGCGCTGGCCGCCGTCGAGCACGAGCGGTGCGGCGGGCCGGGTGTCGGCGCGATCGGGATGTGCTTCACGGGCGGCTACGCCCTGGCCATGGCCACCGACGACCGGCTGCTGGCGCCGGTGCTCTCGCAACCGTCGATGCCGTTGGGGCTGACCAAGAAGGGCAAGCGCAACATCGACATCTCGCGCGCTGACCTCGACAGGGTGAAGGGTCGGTGCCAGAACGACGGGCTCACCGTCCTCGGTCTCCGCTTCAAGGGCGACCGCCTCGTGCCGAAGGAACGGTTCGAGTTCCTCCGCGACGAGCTCGGTGACGCCTTCATCGCGGTCGAGCTCGACGACTCGGCCGCCAACCCCGACGCGCTGATGAAGAACCCGCACTCGGTGGTCACCGAGCACCTCATCGACGAACCCGGTCAACCCACCCGGGTCGCCCTCGACCAGGTCCTCGACCTCTTCCGGGAGAGGTTGCTGGGCTAGCTACGCGGCTCGCACGGCTTTGGCGAGCTCGCCCCACTTGCCGAGTGCCTTGTCGTCCCGGCCCCAGGCCATGCCGGCGAAGTACGACACGATCCTCGTCGCCGTTCCCTGGTAGCGGGCGATGAGGCCGTCGGCCACGGTGGCCCAGTCGCCGCTCACGCAGAAGTGCTCGAGGACGTCGTCGTCGATGCATGCCGCCATGCCGGCGATGTCACCCGCCTTCTGCTTCTCGCGGATCCGAGCGGTGGTGCCCTCGGCACCGAGCTGATCGAAGATGAAGGCGTAGTTCGGGGTGGAGCCGTAGAACGACACCTGCATGCGGGCCATCTCCCGCCAGCCGTTGATCTCCTCGGGGGTGTCGCCGGGGGCGCCGAAGGTCGGCACGATCACGGCCACGTCGTCGAGCGAGCGCCCGGCCCGCTCCACGCCCGCGGTGAGGTTGGGGAGCAGCGTCTCCTGCAGGTAGGTCGGGGTGTGCAACGGGTGCACGTGCACCCCGTCGGCCACCTCGCCGGCCATGCGCACCATCCACGGGTTCACCGCGGCGACGTCGATGGGCGGTGCCGGCACCTCGATCTTCCCCGGCGCCCACGATGCGGGCAGGAGCGACAGGTTCCAGAACTCCCCCTCGTGGGCGAGCGGGGCGTCGCCGGCGAAGGCCGCGAACGATGCCCGCACGGCCTCGATGTACTCCCGCATCCGGGGACCGGGCCGGTCGAACTCAGCGCCGTAGCGACGCTCGACGTGCGCCCGCACCTGGGTGCCGAGACCGAGGCGGAACCGCCCCCCGGTGGCCTCGGCCAGCTCCCACGCCACCTGTGCGGTCACCATCGGGCTCCGCGGGAAGGCCACCGCCACACCGGTGAGGATGTCGATGTCGGCCGCCAACGCCGCCGCCACGCAGCTCAGGTACGCGGTCCGGCCGGCCTCGGTCACCACGAGCCCGGAGATGCCAGCCGCCGCTGCGTCCCGCGCCAGCTCCTGCATGCGGCGGACGGGCATCGGGGTGGTCATGAGGTCGAACTCCATGCCCTCTTGCTACCGCGTTCGATTCGGTCGTGCGGCGGCTCGGCGACGGCTCGGTACCGTGAGCGGATCAGCGCCCACCTCCACGACCACCACGAGCTCACCATCGGCGAGCTGAGCGCCCGTTCGGGCGTGGCCACCTCCGCGCTGCGCTTCTACGAAGCCGAGGGGCTGATCCATGCCACCCGTACGGCAGGTGGACAGCGTCGGTTCACCCGCGACGAGCTGCGGCGGGTGGCCTTCATCCGCATCGCGCAACAGATCGGGCTGCGGCTCGAGGAGATCCGGTCGGCGATGGCATCGTTGCCGCACAACCGGGTGCCGACGCAGGAGGACTGGGAGCGACTGTCGGCGTCGTGGCAACCACGGCTCGACCAGCAGATCCAGTTCCTCGAAGACCTCAAGGGCCGCCTCACCGGCTGCATCGGTTGCGGCTGCCTGTCGCTCAAGCACTGCCACCTGCTGAACCCCGACGACGAAGCCGGCCAGAGCGGCCCCGGCCCCCGCTACATCGCCGGCATGACCGACCAGTAACCCCCGAGTTCCGGGCAGAACGATGCTCAGCGGAGGAGCTGGGTGTTGTGGGTGCCTGGCTCGGGTGCCCGTTGGTTCGTAACGCGGGTCTGTGGTCTGGCTGCTTCGAGCTGCACGCCTTCGGGGATCGGCACGGTTGGGCCGGCCATGGTCGCCGCGACCCGTGACAGCGCCACGTCGAGGAGCTCGGCGCCGGGGCGGGCGAGGGACTCGAGCGTGGCCACTGCCGCGACGAGGCCGGTGATCGGGTCGGCGATGGCATCGGCGCAGAAGCAGGGGCCGGCCTCGTCCCACACCACGAGGCCACCCGATGCGGCGGCGTCGTCGCCGAAGCCGATGCGCAGCGCGGCATCCCCCGAACGGCCGTGACCGGTGATCGAGACCCAGGTCGTGGTCCGACCGGCCAGCACCGCCTCGGCGTCGATGCCCAGCTGCGCGAGCGCTCGCGGGCGGGATGCCTCGATGACGACGTCGGCGCGAGCGATCAGGTCGGCCAGCGCTCGACGACCTCCGTCGCTCGAGAGGTCGACCGTCACGCTGCGCTTGGCGCCGTTCATCAGGTCGAAGAAGCCCGGCGGGCCGCGACGAGCCCCATCGGGTCGTTGCGCCGACTCGACCTTCACGACGTCGGCGCCGGCCATGGCCAGGATCGAGCCGCAGAGCGGCCCGGCCCACAGCGAGCTCAAGTCGACCACAAGCGCGCCATCGATCGAGCGGGGAAGCCCGTCGCCCGACGACATGACGACGACCCCGTCCGACGCCACATCGGCCGCAGATCGATCGACAGCGCCGACCGCGAGTCCGAGCTCCACCCCCGCCACCACGAGGTCGGCCCGGTCGCGGTCGCGCACCGCGGCGGCCACCGCGTGCCAACGGTCCTCGAGCGACGGGACGGCACCTAGGCCCAACCAGGCCGGGAGCAGCTCGTCGTCGTCGGGGCGGGCGAGCGTGAGCACGATCCAGCCGTCAGCCGCTGGG
>JALYWQ010000426.1 GCA_030852625.1 Actinomycetota bacterium | reverse complement strand
CTCGAGGAACGAAGCGCCGCCCCGCACCCGGTGGGGGATCCCAGCTTCCCGGAGGGCCTCGGCCAACACGACGATCTGGGCGTGGGTCCGCACGAGCACCGCCTGCGACGCCCACGGACGTCCCGGCACGTGGGCTCGCCGCACGGCCCGAGCCACCGCGATGGCTTCGGCCCGATCGTCGGGATGGGATCGAACGCTCGGTGCCGGTCCGTCCGGTCTGGTCGCCTCGACCATGGTGGGCACCTGCCGACCCTGGGTGAGCACGGAGGCCGCCGCGTGGAGGATCTGCGGCGAGGCCCGGTAGCTCCGCACCAGCTGGATCACCTCCGCCGGTGGCCAGTGCCGCCGGATGTCGAGGAGGAACCCGGCGTCGGCGCCGTTCCAGCCGTAGATGGCCTGGTGGGGGTCGCCGACCGCGGTGACGTCGTAGCGATCCCCTCGCCAGGCCTCGAGCAAGCGGAACTGCAGCGCGTTCACGTCCTGCAGCTCGTCGACGAAGAGGTGGCGGAACCGCCACCGCTGCGCCGCCGCGAAGGCCGGATCCTCCTCGAGGGCTCGAGCGCAGAGGCCGAGGAGGTCGTCGAAGTCGACCAGACCAGCCCGCTGCTTGTGGGTCTCGTAGGCCGCGTAGCGCTCGGCGACCAGGTCCGCCCGGCCGGCCAGCCGGCGACCGGCCGCCGCCGCGGCGGCGGGATAGGTGTCAGGGGTGATCATCCGGGCCTTGGCCCACTCGATCTCGGTGGCCAGCTCGCCGAGCTCGACGCGAGGTCCGTCACCGGCTCGGGTGCTCACCTCGCGCAGGACACGGGCCTTGCGGTCGAGCAACGCGGGGGCCGTGCGCCGCTGATCGGCCCACCGCGTGCGCAGAACCGCCCAGGCCACGCTGTGGAAGGTGCCGGTGGTGACGTCGCCACGGAGCCCGAGCCGTCCGAGCCGCTCGCCCAGCTCCGCTGCCGCCTTCCTGGTGAAGGTGAGGGCGAGGACGTGACGGGGGTCGGCGGCATCGGTGGCCACCTGGTGGGCGATGCGGCGGGTGAGCACGCGGGTCTTCCCCGACCCCGCCGGGGCCAGCACCACGAGGGGCATCGCGGTGGACGTGACCGCGCTCCGCTGCGCGTCGTCGAGCCCCTCGAGCAGCGCCGCCGGATCCATCCCCCCTGAGGGTAGGGGATGGTTACGCTGCTGCCCGTGCCGTTCCCGACCAAGTTGCTCAACGACGACGAGGAGATCGTCCTCGACCTCCACCCGCACTGGTGGTTCTTCGCCAAGCCCCTCGCGGTGCTCGTCGTGGCGATCGTCTTCGGCGTGCTCGCCCTCACCAACGAGACCATCGACTACGGCGTCGTGCAGGCCATCGCCGCCGTCGCGGTGGTGCTCTCCCTGGCGTGGTTCCTCGTCACCTACGCGCAGTGGGCCACCACCAACTTCGTGGTCACCAGCGATCGGCTCATCTACCGCCACGGGGTGATGGCCAAGAAGGGCATCGAGATCCCCCTCGAGCGGGTCAACACGGTCTTCTTCAGCCAATCGATCTTCGAGCGCATGCTGGGCTCGGGTGACCTGGAGATCGAGTCGGCGGGGGAGAAGGGGAGCCAGGCGTTCTCCAACGTGCGTCGGCCCTCCTCGGTCCAGAACGAGATCTACCGCCAGATGGAAGCGAACGAGAACCGTAAGTTCGATCGCCTCGGCAGCCGTGGGCCGGCCGAGGCGTCGATCCCCGAGCAGATCGACCAGCTCGACGACCTCCGCCAGCGCGGTGTCATCAGCGAGGCGGAGTTCGAGGCCAAGAAGGCCGATCTGCTCCGTCGGATGTAGCCCCGCCAGGAGCGCTGCCGACGTGCCTTGACCGCTTGGTCAAGCGCCGCCAAAGATGGCTCGTTCAGCGACCAAGGAGCTTGCATGTCTGGTCCCCTCAGCGGCCTGAAGATCATCGAGGTGGCCGGCATCGGCCCCGGTCCGTTCTGCGCCATGATGCTCGCCGACCTCGGCGCCGACGTGGTGAAGGTGGAGCGTTCGCAGAACGTCCACGGTGGGGATCCGGACAACCCGCCGTCCGACGTCATGCAGCGCGGCCGGCGGTCGGTGGGCGTCGATCTGAAGAACCCCGACGGTGTCGAGGCCGTGCTCTCGATGATCGAGACCGCTGACGGGCTCATCGAGGGCTTCCGCCCCGGCGTCATGGAGCGCCTCGGGCTGGGGCCCGATGTGGCCCTCGCCCGCAACCCCAAGCTCGTCTACGGGCGGATGACGGGCTGGGGCCAGGACGGGCCCTACGCGCCGACGGCCGGTCACGACATCAACTACATCGCCCTGGCTGGCGCCCTCGAGCCCATCGGGCGCAAGGGCGGGCCGCCGGTGCCTCCGCTGAACCTCGTCGGCGACTTCGGCGGCGGTGGGATGCTGCTGGCCCTCGGCATGGTGGCTGGCCTCCTCAACGCCCATCGCAACGGCGAGGGCCAGGTCGTCGACGCCGCGATGGTCGACGGTGCCGCCACGCTCATGACGATGTTCCACGCCTTCGCGGCGATGGGCATCTGGAACGACGAGCGCGGCACCAACATGCTCGACACCGGGGCCCACTACTACGACGTCTACGAGACAGCGGACGGGAAGTACGTGTCGATCGGCTCCATCGAGCCCCAGTTCTACGCCGAGCTGCTCCGCCTGACCGGGCTCGAGGGCGAGACCCTCCCGCACCAGCAGGACCGCGCCCAGTGGGACACCATGAAGGAGCGCCTCGCCGACATCTTCAAGTCGAAGACCCGCGATGAGTGGTGCGAGCTCATGGAGGGCACCGACGTGTGCTTCGCTCCGGTGCTCTCCCTCAAGGAGGCCCCCCTCCACCCGCACAACGTCCACCGTCAGACCTTCGTCGAGCGCAACGGCGTCGTGCAGCCGGCGCCGTCGCCCCGGTTCTCGAAGACGCCGGGCGAGATCCAGCGTCCCCCGGCGTTCCCCGGCCAGCACACCGATGAGGTGCTCACCGAGTGGGGTCTCGACGCCGATCGCATCGCCAAGCTCCGGGATGCCGGCGCCATCGCCTGACGATGGGAACGCTCGTCTCCTTCCACGCCCATCCCGACGACGAGTCGATCCAGACCGGCGGCACCATGGCCAAGGCCGCGGCCGACGGGCACCGGGTGGTGCTCGTGCTGGCCACACGGGGTGAGCACGGCGAGGTGGACGACGGGTTCCTGGAGCCCGGCGAGTCCTTGGCCGAGCGGCGCACCGCGGAGACGGCTCGCTCGGCCGAGGTGCTGGGGGCGGCTCGGGTCGTCTACCTCGACTACCTCGACTCCGGGATGATGGACACGCCGGAGAACGACGCCCCCGGCTCGTTCTGGAAGGCCGACCTCGACGAGGCGGCCGAGCGGTTGGCGGCGGTCCTGCGTGAGGAGCAGGCCGACGTGCTGACGATCTACGACGACCACGGCGGCTACGGCCATCCGGACCACATCCAGGTCCACCGCGTCGGCACGCGGGCCGCGCAGCTGGCCGGCACGGAGCGGGTGTTCGAGGCCACCACGAACCGCGACCACATGCGGCGGATCCTGCGGCTGGCCGCCGAAGCCGGCGAACTCCCGCTCGATGAGGCACCCGATGAGAGCTTCATCGACACGCTCGGCTCGCCGGAGGAGCTGATCACCGCGACCATCGACGTGCAGCGCCAGGTCCAGGCCAAGCGGGCCTCGATGGCGGCCCACGCCAGCCAGATCAGCGAGAGCTCCTTCTTCCTCCAGCTGCCCGAGGAGGCCTTCGCATCATCGTTCGGGTTCGAGTGGTACATCCGCCAGGGTGCGGCGCCGGGGGAGCACCTCGACGATCTCTTCGGTGCCCTGCACTGACGAGCCCGGTCACTAGCCTGCGAGGGTGGTGAGCGGCGACACGACGGGCGGGCCTTCAGGATCCCGATGGCAGACGATCGAGGTCGTCGTCGCCTCCGCGGATCGACGCGTCGAGCGGGCCTTCGACACCGAGCTGCGACAGGTGGTGGGCCGGGTCTCGGAGCCCCTCGCCGGTCGGGACCCGGATGAGCTCCTCCGGCGCGTGCAGGCCTACCTCGCCGTGCCGGCGACCCCGTCGCTCTCTCCGGTGGTCGACGCCTCGATCGACGACGGGGAGGTCGTCGTGGTCAACAGCTGGGTCGAAGGCGTCGACCTGCTCTCGCTCCTCGCCGCCAGCGGCACCCCGGGGCTCCCGGTCACGGCCGTCCTGTCGTGGCTCGACGAGGTGGCCGACGCCCTCCGGCACCTGCACAGCCGTGGGCTGGTCCACGGCGACGTCCGGCCCTCGAACCTGATCCTCACCGCCGATCAGCGGATCGTCGTCATCGGCGTAGGGGTCGGAGCGCTGGGCGCTGACGCCGGCACGAGCGTCGAGGACGACATCCGCTCGGTGGCCGCCACCGCAGCGGTGCTCCTCACGGGAAGCGCGCCCGATGATGGCTCGATCACGGGCACCTCCACGTTGAGCGCCATCGCGTTGCAGCGGGCGTTGCTCCCGGCCCTCGATCCAGCGAGGTCGCCACCGTCCCTCGACGAGCTCCTGCGGTCGCTCCGGAGCCAGCTCAACGATGCCCTGCCCTCGGGGGTGGTGACGTTCCTGCTCACCGACATCGTCGGGTCCACCCGCCAATGGGAGGCCGACGCCACCACGATGTCGGTGCAGCTGGCCCACCACGATCAGCTCATGGCCGAGGCCGTCGAGCAGGCCGGAGGACGGTTCCTGAAGGCCCGGGGCGAGGGCGACTCCACCTTCTCGGTCTTCCGTCGGGCAACGGAGGCCGTGCGCGCCGCCCTCGACGCCCAACGCCGACTGCGGGCCGAGACGGGGCTGGTGGTCCGGATGTCGATCCACACCGGCGAGGCCGAGCTGCGGGGCGTCGACTACTTCGGCCGCACGGTCAACCGCGCCGCCCGGTTGCGGTCGGTCGCCCCCGACGGTGGCGTGATCCTGTCCTCGGCCAGCAGCGACCTCGTCCGGGACCACCTCCCGGATGGCGTGACCCTGATCGACCAGGGCGACACCGTGCTCAAGGACCTCGAGCGGGCTGAGCGCACCTTCCGACTGATGAGCGCCGAGCTGGCCGACGTGACGGCCGTGCAGCTGCCCGAAGGCGGCATCGGCGCGCTGCCACGCGTCACCGAGGAACCGATGCCGCGGGTGTCGGGCGAGCTCCGGCCCATCCCGCCCCCGCCGGCGGCCCCGGTGCCCGCCGCGGCCAGCTCCGGGGGATCTCCTCCGCGGCCGGCGGGCCGGCGCAAGTGGGCGCTGGTGGCCGGGCTCGTCGTCCTCGCCGTGGTGCTCGGCGCGGTCGCGCTCCTGGGGGGCGACGACGACACGCCGAGCACCTCGGGTGGCGCCACGACCACCTCCACCTCCAGCCCATCCGATGACGACACCGGTGGACCCGACCCGACCGGAGCGCTCGGCGCAGACCTCGCCGACCGTCTCGTTCCGCTCGGCGATCTGGGCGGGCCGTACACCCGGATCGAGCCGATCGGCGTCGGCACCGGCGCCGAGCCCTGCGGTCAGGACAACGTGGATGCGGTGCTCGCTCCCGACGAGGTGGCCGGGTCGGTGGCCAGCGACAGCGAAGGCACCACGTCGGTGACCCAGAGCCTGCGCAGCTACGGGAGCAGTGATCGAGCCGCCGAGGCGCTGGCGCTCACGCGAGCCGCGGTCGACTGCGCCGAGGTCAGCGTGGCGGACTCGTCCGGAGCCACGGTGAGCGGCGCCGCCGGTCCCCTCGAGGACGTTGTCGTGGGTGCGGGACGCTCGGGGTTCCTCACCGAGCTGGTGTTCGGGCCGTACGTGGTCACCACCGGGAGCGTGCAGGTGGACGACGTGGTGGTGTCGGTGCAGTTCGGCGTGTTCCGCACCGACGGGGTGGACGGTCGCGAGCTCACGCGGCAGCTGCTGTCGCTCCTCGTGGCTCGTCTCGACAGCTGAGCGCCCGTCGATGCTCGCCGGTCGGAGCGCCGGCGCTACCGTCCGTCCGGTGAGCATCATCAAGATCAACGCCATCACCGTGTCGGCCGACAGCGGCGACGAGCTGGCCAAGCGCTTCGCCGCGCGCGCCGGTGCCGTCGACGACCAGGACGGCTTCGAAGGCTTCGAGCTCCTGCAGCCCACCGACGAGCGGACCACCTGGCTCGTGGTCACCCGCTGGCGCGACGAGGATGCCTTCAACGCCTGGGTGAGCAGCCCGGCGTTCGGCGCCGGCCACCAGAGTGAAGGCGGCAGCGGCGGCGGGCACCCGCACGGCGGCGGTGGGGGCGGCGAGGGCCACGGCAAGGGGCCGGTCGGCGTGTCCTCGGAGCTCTGGAGCTACGTGGTGGCCGGCGGGTCGAAGGGCAACGCGGGCTGAGCACCGGATGACCCTCCGGTCGGCCCACGCCGACTTCGCCTGGGTCGTCGTCGGGGTCAACGCCGCGGTAGCGCTCTGGGCCCTCGGCGCCCACTACGACGAGCGCTTCCGCCACCGCGCCCTCTGGTGGTCCACGATCGCCGCCGAGCTCACCGTGTTCGTCCAGGTCGCCCTCGGCGCGGCCCTCGTCGCCATCGACGACGTCGAGGTGGCGCAGTTCCACGCCTTCTACGGCTTCGTGGCCATCGCCACGGTGGGGATCATGTACAGCTACCGGGCCCAGGTGCAGGCCCAGCGGTACCTGCTCTACGGGCTCGGGGGCCTGTTCCTCATGGGGTTGTGCCTGCGGGCGATCACCATCTCACCCTTCCCCAGCTGACGGGACGCCGCCCGCTCAGAGGTGGACGACGGGGCAGGTGAGCGTGCGGGTGATCCCGTCGATCATCTGCACCCGGCTCACCACCATCTTGCCGAGCTCGTCGACCGTGGAGGACTCGGCCCGGGCGATCACGTCGTAGGGACCGGTGACGTCCTCGGCGGACACGATCCCGTCGATGCCGCCGACCTCGCTGGCCACCTGGGCCGCCTTGCCGACCTCGGTCTGGATGAGGATGTACGCGCTGACGGCCATGTCAGTTGGCCAGACGCCGCTCGAGCTCTCGGAGCTGGTGGTCGAGGGGGTCGGGCAGCGAATCGCCGAAGATCTCGTAGTGCTCCGCGATCTGCGGCACCTCCTGGCGCCACGACTCGGCGTCGACCGACACCAGCTGGTCGAGGGTGTGGTCGCTCAGGCTGAGCCCGGTGGTGTCGATGGCGTCGGCGGTCGGCACGCGGCCGATGGGGGTCTCGACGAACTCGCCCCGGTCGTGCACCCGCTCGACGACCCACTTCAACACCCGGCTGTTGTCGCCGAAGCCGGGCCACAGGAACTTGCCGTCCTCGCCCTTGCGGAACCAGTTGACCCAGAACAGCTTCGGGAGCTGGGCGCCCTCGCGCTGACCGATCTCGAGCCAGTGGCTGAAGTAGTCGGCCATGTTGTAGCCGCAGAACGGGAGCATCGCGAAGGGGTCGAACCGGAGCTTGCCGACGGCGCCGGCCTGGGCTGCGGTGGTCTCCGAGCTCATGATCGAGCCGAGGAACACGCCCTGCTCCCAGTCGTAGCTCTCGGTGACGAGCGGGACGTTGGTGGCCCGGCGCCCGCCGAAGAGGATGGCCGAGATCGGCACGCCCTTCGGGTCCTCCCACTCGGGGGCGATGGAGGGGCACTGTGCGGCCGGGGCGGTGAAGCGGGCGTTCGGGTGAGCGGCAGGCTGGTCGCTGTCGGGCGCCCAGTCGTTGCCCTTCCAGTCGATGAGGTGCTCCGGGGCGGGGGAGAGGCCCTCCCACCAGATGTCGCCGTCGTCGGTGAGGGCGACATTGGTGAAGATGGAGTTGGCGTCGAGGGTGGCGACGGCGTTGGGGTTGGTGTCGACGCCGGTGTTCGGAGCCACACCGAAGAAGCCGGCCTCGGGGTTGATGGCGTAGAGCCGGCCGTCGTCGCCGAACTTCATCCAGGCGATGTCGTCACCGATGGTCTCGACCTTCCATCCCGGGAGGGTCGGCACCATCATGGCCATGTTGGTCTTGCCGCACGCCGACGGGAACGCCGCCGCCACATAGGTCTTCTCACCCTCGGGCGAGGTGACGCCGAGGACGAGCATGTGCTCGGCCATCCACCCGTCGTCGCGCGCCATGGTGGAGGCGATCCGCAGCGCGAAGCACTTCTTGCCGAGGAGTGCGTTGCCGCCGTACCCGGAGCCGTACGACATGATCTCGCGGGTCTCCGGGAAGTGGACGATGTACTTGTTGTCGGCGTCGCAGGGCCACGGCACGTCGGCGCGGGTGGTGCCGTCGGCCAGCTCGAGCGGGTAGCCCACCGAGTGGACGCACGGGACGAACTCGCCGTCGGGCCCGAGCTGGTCGAGGACCGCCTGGCCCATCCGGGTCATGATCCGCATGTTGACCGCCACGTAGGCGGAGTCGGAGAGCTGCACGCCGATGTGGGCGATGGGAGAGCCGATCGGGCCCATCGAGAACGGCACGACGTACATCGTGCGGCCCTTCATGGCCCCGGTGTAGAGCTGGCGCAGCTCGTCACGCATCTCCTGCGGGGGGCGCCAGTTGTTGGTGGGACCGGCGTCGGCCTCCCGCTCGCTGCAGATGAAGGTGCGGTCCTCCACCCGGGCCACGTCGCCAGGGTCGGACAGGGCGAGGAAGCTGTTCGGACGCTTCGACTCGTCGAGCCGGGTGAACGTGCCCTCGTCGACCAGCAGGGTGGTCAGGCGGTCCCACTCCTCCTCGGACCCGTCGCACCACTCGATGGCGGCGGGCTGCAGTACCGCGGCCCACTCCTCGACCCAGTCGTTCAATCGCTGGTTGGTGCTGGTTCCGGGCATGTGTCGCTCCCTGGCGGCGGAGGGGTGGTTCAGTCGGTTTGCGCTGGGATGTCAGGGATCCCGCCGAAGCCGGGGGTCCCCATGTCGACCTCGGAGCCGAGGCGCAAGCGGGTGGCTCGCGTGTCGGCGTCGAGATCGAAGATCACCCGCTGGCCCTGCCGGAGCATCCGGAACACCGAGCCCTCGAGGGCGTTGGTGGCCAGGTCGTACTCCTGGAAGTCCGTGTCGCAGAGCACCACGCCGTCGCCCGATCCTGGGTCGTACGACTTGACAACTCCTTGCATGCGCCGGCTCCTCAAGCACTCTGGGTGTGACGAAACACCGTAGTACCGGTGTTTCGGACCCGGCCAAACCACGCGGGACGGGGCCGCCGCAAGAGCGACGACCCCGTCCCGAAACGCCTGGTTCAGCTGGCGATCAGGTGACCGTCAACTCGGCGAACATGCCCCGCTGGTCGTGGGTCTCCGTGCCCTCCGGAACGCTGGGCGGCCCCTCGGCGTTGGGGTCCAGGATCTCGCCGGGGTCGCCGCCGACCGGGAAGCTGCAGATCACGGCGTAGCGGCCAGGCTCGGCGATGGTGCCGTCGCCGAGCGCAGCGATCTGCTCCGTGCTGCTCGGAGGAGCGAGGAGCACAGTGGCAGGGGCGGGCTCGCCGCCGAACGCCGCACCGAGTTCTTCGTCCGACAGCTGGATCAGCTCCGACACCGGACGGGTCTCGGTCGCAGGGATGAGGACTGCGACGAGCTCGTGGGCCTCGCCGGCCGATTCGTTCACCAGCTTCAGCTGGGTACCGGCCTCGATGCTCTCGGGCAGGCCCTCGAAGGCGTAGTCGACGGCCGTGACCGTGATCGGCTCGCCCGCAGCAGGGGCCTCCTCGGTGGTGGTCGTGGTGTCCTCGGTGTCGGCGGCGTCGTCGTCGCTGTCGTCACCACAGGCGGCCACGCCCAGTGCCACCGACAGTGCCAAGACGCCAGCGCCGAAGCGCGACAGGGTTCGCATGCAATACCTCCGCTGTTGGGCCCGGCGTCCGTCACCGGGAGCGGGGTGCATCGAAGCACACCGACCGGGGTCGAGCGTGGATCCTGGAAGGCTTTGTGGGGGCGGGCCCGAGAGGCCCGGCGGCCCTAGCGAACGGCCTTGGTGATCTTGCCGGCCTTGATGCAGCCGGTGCAGACGTGGACCCGCTTCGGGGACCCGTTCACGATCGCCCGAACCCGCTGGATGTTCGGGTTCCACCGACGCTTGGTGCGGCGGTGCGAGTGGCTCACGCTCATGCCGAAGGACGGGTGCTTCCCGCACACCTCGCAAACAGCAGCCATGGCACACAACCTTCTTCGCGTCGGACCGGCCATAGGAACCGGCTCCAGGAACCCGGAGAGGCTACCGGTCGTCCTGCGGCGTCGCCAACCGAGGGTCTGCGGGCACGCGCCTAGTATCCGGCGGAATGGGAACCCTGACGCGCCTCGGTGCTGCGGAGCTGCGAGCCGGCGTCGCCGGGTTCCGTGACGCCCTCCGCGCCCACCAGGAGGGCATCAACCGCCTGAACGTGTACCCGGTGCCGGACGGCGACACCGGCACCAACATGGCCCTCACCCTCACCGCCGTGTGCGAGGAGGTCGAGCCGGCCGGTGACGACCTGGCGGCCGTCTGCGCCGCCATCAGCCACGGCTCGCTGATGGGGGCCCGGGGCAACTCGGGGGTGATCCTCTCGCAGGTGCTCCGCGGGATGTCGAAGGTGGTGGCCGAGGCCGGCGGGGTCGATGGCGCGTCGATGGCCGATGCCCTCGTGGCAGCCGCCGCGGCGGCCTACGAAGCGGTGATGCGACCGGTGGAGGGCATGATCCTCACCGTCGTCCGCGAGGCATCGGAGGCCGCCAAGTCCACGGCGGGCGACGGGGCCGAGCTGATCGTCGTGCTCGAGGCGGCGCTGGCCCAGGGCGAGGACGCCCTCGCCCGCACCCCCGAGATGCTCCCGGTGCTCAAGGAGGCCGGGGTCGTCGACGCCGGCGGCACGGGCTTCCTGCTGCTCCTCCACGCCCTCCTCAACGTGGCCGACGGGCGGCCCGTCCCGGAGGCCACCGAGGTCGAGGCGCCCGCGATGGTGCAGCTCGGCCACGGTGGCGAGGGCGCCCACGGCGACATCTCCGACCTGCGCTACGAGGTGATGTACCTCCTCGAAGCCCCCGACGAGTCGATCCCCGGGTTCAAGGACGTGTGGGCCGGCATGGGCGACTCGATCGTGGTGGTGGGGGGCGAGGGCCTCTGGAACTGCCACATCCACACCGACGACATCGGCGCCAGCATCGAGGCCGCCATCGACATCGGCCGGCCCCGCAAGATCCGGGTCACCGACCTGATCGAGCAGGTCGAGGAGGAGCGCTGGGTCCGCGACGCCGCCGACGCCGGCGCCATCGACGAAGTCCCGGAGCACCTGCGCACCCCGGTCACCACCGCGGTCGTCGCCGTCGCCACGGGAGAGGGGATCCGGCGGATCTTCCACAGCCTCGGGGTGCAGGGGATCGTCACCGGCGGGCAGTCGATGAACCCGTCCACCGCGGAGCTGCTCGAGATGGTCGAGGCGGTGCCGGCCGACCAGGTCGTGATCCTGCCGAACAACAAGAACATCATCCCGGTGGCCCGGCAGGTCGACGAGCACACCACGAAGTCGGTCTCGGTGGTGCCCACGAAGGGGATCACCGAGGGCTTCGCGGCGCTGCTGGCGTACGACCCCGAGGCCTCGGGCGACGAGAACGCGTCGGAGATGCAGGAGACGGCCGACAACGTCGTGGCCGGCGAGGTCACCCAGGCCGTCCGCGACTCGAGCTGCGACGTGGGTCCGATCAAGGCCGGCGACTGGCTCGGCATCGACCGCGAGGACATCCGGGCCGTCGAGCACGACCTCGCCGACGCCGCCACCAAGCTCCTCGAGCTCCTCGTCACCGAGCACCACGAGATCGTCACGATCATCGAAGGTGAGGGCGCGTCTGCGGCCACGACCCGTCGGATCACCGAGTGGCTGGGCGACGAGCGTCCCGCCGCCACCGCCGAGGTCCACCACGGCGGGCAGCCGCTCTACCCGTACCTCTTCGGCATCGAGTAGTGGCCAAGCGGCTGCGCGACCTCGCCGAGCTGCCGGTCACCGAGCTGCGGGGGGTCGGCCCCGAGCGCGCCAAGGCGCTCCAGCAGATCGAGATCACCTCGATCCTCGACCTGCTCACGCACTATCCCCGGCGCCACCTCGACAAGACGAAGGAGACCACGATCCGTGACGCCCGCCTCGACGAGGCGGCGTGGATCTTCGGGCGGGTGGTGGCGGCCAACACCATCCCGAGCCGGGGGCGGGGCAAGGCCCGCACCGAACTGCGGATCACCGACGGGTCCGGGCACCTGCGGGTGACGTTCTTCAACCAGCCCTGGCGGGCTCGGCAGTTCCCCGACGGCACCGAGGCGATGTTCTTCGGGAAGGTCACCGAGTTCCGGGGCCAGAAGCAGCTGGCCAACCCCGAGGTCGACCTCCTCGACGAGGAGGACCGGCTCGAGATCACGCCGATCTACCCGCAGTCCGACAAGCTGCGCCTCTACTCCCGTGACTTCCGGGGGTGGGTCGGCGAAGCGCTGCGGCGCACCCGCGAGCTGGTGGAGCCGCTGCCGGAGTGGGTGCTCGACGAGCACGACTTCGTCGGTCGCACCGAGGCGTTCAACGGCATCCACCTGCCGAGCTCGATGGCCGAACGGGAAGCCGCACGCCGCCGGCTGGTGTTCGACGAGCTCCTCCGCATCCAGCTCACCCTCGTGCTCCGCAAGCGCCTCATCGAGCGCACCAGCCAGGGGATCGAGCACGCCACCCACGGTGAGCTCCTCGCCCGGTTCCTCCAGTCGTTGCCCTTCGAGCTCACCGGCGACCAGCGGAAGGTGATCGGCGAGCTGTCGGTCGACCTGGCCAAGCCGGTCCCGATGCACCGGCTGCTCCAGGGCGACGTGGGCGCCGGCAAGACGGTGGTGGCCATGGCGGCCCTCCTCACCGCGGTGCAGGGCGGCCACCAGGGCGCCTTCATGGCTCCCACCGAGGTCCTCGCCGAGCAGCACTTCACCGGCCTCCGGCCCTTGCTGGCCGACCTGGCCGTCCCCGACGACGGAGCGTCGCTGTTCGGTGAGCGTCCGGTCACGATGGAGCTGCTCACCAACCGCGTCACGGGCAAGGAGCGCCAGCGGGTGCTGACCGCGCTCGAGGCGGGGGAGGTCGACGTGCTCGTGGGCACCCACGCCCTCATCCAGGAGGCGGTGGCGTTCCGCAGCCTCGGCGTGGTCGTGATCGACGAGCAGCACCGCTTCGGCGTCGAGCAGCGGGCCGCCCTGCGGGAGAAGGGGGCCAACGGCGCCGTCCCCGACGTGCTGGTGATGACGGCCACGCCGATCCCGCGCACTGCGGCGATGACCGTCTACGGCGACCTCGACGTGAGCGTCCTCGGCGAGAAGCCGGCCGGCCGGCAGCGCATCGTCACCACCTGGGCCCGAGGGGACGACGAGGAAGCCGCCGTGTGGGAGCGGGTGCGAGAAGAGGTGGAAGCCGGGCGCCAGGCCTACGTGGTGTGCCCGCTCATCGAGGAGAGCGACAAGCTCGAGGCTGCGTCGGCCGAGGCCACCTACGAGCGGCTGGAGGCCGACGAGCTGTCGGGCCTCTCGCTCGGCCTCCTCCACGGCCGCTTGGCCGCGGCCGACAAGGAGGCCGCCATGGCCGCCTTCCGCGAGGGCCGCACCCAGGTGCTCGTGGCCACCACGGTGATCGAGGTCGGCGTCGACGTGCCCAACGCCACCGTCA
Organism: Actinomycetota bacterium; assembly: GCA_030852625.1. Classification (GTDB taxonomy): domain Bacteria; phylum Actinomycetota; class Acidimicrobiia; order Acidimicrobiales; family VFJN01; genus VFJN01. The sequence continues at coordinate 3,052 of JALYWQ010000426.1, read as the reverse complement.
TGGTCGTGCTCGACGCCGACCGCTTCGGCATCGCCCAGCTCCACCAGCTCCGCGGCCGGGTCGGTCGTGGCTCGGAGGCCAGCTACTGCTTCCTCGTCACCGGCGCCGGCGGGGCCGAGGGCGACGAGGAGGCTCGCCGCGAGGGCAACGCCCGCCTCGAGGCCCTCGTCCGCACCGATGATGGCTTCGAACTCGCCGAGGTCGACCTCGAGATCCGCGGCGAGGGCACCGTGTTCGGCGAGCGCCAGAAGGGGAGGAGCGACCTCAAGCTGGCGTCGCTCCGCCGCGATCGCAAGGCCGTGGAGGCTGCGAGAGCGGCTGCCGAACGCATCGTCGACGCCGACCTCGACCTGTCGGAGAACACCGACCTGCAGGACGAGCTCCGCCTCTTCCTCGAACCCGAGGACGAAGCCTTCCTCTTCAAGTCGTAGCAGTCGACGCCTCTCGGGCGAGGGTGGCCTTGATCACGTCGCGGCCCTCGACCGCGCACCAGATGCCTGCCCCCACGCTGAGGAACACGGTGATCCACGCTGGGGCCCCGGTGGGCACGCCGAGGTAGGGGTTGCTGATGACGCTGGTCCACGGAACCGCGTGGTACGCCACGAACCCGACGGCCACCGCCAGCCCGGTCCATGTGGCGATCGGACGCCCGTAGGAGCGGCGCTGCAGCAGCCCGACCACCGCCACCACCGACAGCAGCAGGAAGATCCCGCCCACGACGAGACCGGTGTAGCCCTCGCCCTCCGGGTGGTTCTCGTCCACCGGCACCGCCCCGTGCACCACCTGCGTGACCACCAGGGCCACCGCCGGCCAAACCATCCCATCCCGAGTCGTCGCCATGGCGTGGATTCTGCTCCGCCACCAGCTCCGGCGCTCGTGGATTCAGTGGCTGCTGTCGCCCGTGACGATCACGTGACGGCTGTCGGGCGTCGCCCATGCGTTGCAGTTCCCGCCGCCAGCGGGAGTGAACGCGTCCAGCGCCCACACCTCTCCGTCGCCGCTCGCGACTTGGTGCACGACGACGGTGTCTGGCTCCCACTCCCTCGGCGGGCCCAACTGCTCGGCGAGATCGCTCAGGACGCGTCGGGGATCGTCGACCTCGAGGACGGTGAGGAAGTCGGCCAGAACGGTGGCCCGAAGATCAGCGACGACGCTGGCGCCTGATGGCACCCTGAAGCGGTCGCCGGATCGTTCGTCAGCAGGCACCTGGAAGCACGCCAGCGGGCGTCCGAACGGCTCGCCAGTCGACGGTGTGCGAGCCGGCTCGGGCAGGGCTGGATAGGGACCATGCACGGAGTCAGGCGCCGGACCAGGGTCGGCGAAATCGTCGACCATGGGCGTGAACCCGCTGCTTCGTGCGATCGAAAGGCCGAGCTCTGCCCCGTCCTCTGTCGACCACCAGAGACGGGCCTGCAGGTGGATGGAGGCGTCGGTTCCGTCCGCCTTGATGGCGAAGCCGTTGCAGTCGATCACCTCGGCGCGATCGGGGATGCCCTCGACGACGCTCACCTGTTCGAAGCTCGGTCCGCCTCCAAGCCACTGGCACCACGCGCTGTGTTGCAGAGGGAAACCCACCTCGTGGGCTTGGTCGGCGAAGGCGTCCCAGACGTCGAGCGGGTCCGCTCCCGTCACCCGCAGGACGGCGATCGTCGATCCTCCGTCACTGGGAGGGGGTTCGATGGTGCCGTAGACCAGCTCGGTCCCTTCCGGCACGACGAGCCCGTGCACCAGCTCGGATCCCGGTCCGTACACGGGGACCGCCTGGGACCGGTCGCCCGGCTCGTCCCCGCAGCCCACGATGACGGCACACGTCACCAGCCCCAGCGCCAAGTGCCGGAAGGGTCCTTGCACCAGCGGCATGCCCGAGTCTGCCCTCCAGTTCACAGCCACGCGCCGGGAATCGGGGTGATGGCTGCACGGGACCCGTGCAGCACCCACCCCGATTCCCTCTCAACTGGAAATGCGGGTGGCAGGCTCACGGGTTCCGTGCAGCGGCCACCCTGATTCGCCACGCCGGTCGCGCTCGCTGGGAGGACCGTCGTACCGCCTCGATAGCTTGCTCGGACTTCCTCCTCGACGGTGTGCATTGGGGAGGATCCCGTGGACGTGGACCGGAGGGTTGCCGAGCTGGCGGCCCGACAGCACGCAGTGATCAGTGTTCGGCAGTGTGAGGAAGTGGGCTTGAGTCGCGGGATGCGCTCTCGGCGAGTCGCGAGAGGGCTCCTCGTCCCTGCGCAACCGGGTGTGCTGCGCATCGCTGGTTCCCCTGTCACGTTTCACTCCAAGGTCCTCGCGGCCGTGCTCGCGGCGGGAGAGGGCGCAGCGGCTTCGCACCGCACCGCTGCGGTGTTGTGGGGCTTGGACGGGTTCCGCGCCGGCGTCATCGAGGTCGCCCATCCGCGAGGTCGCTGGCATCGTCCTACAGGCGTGATCGTCCACCAGAGCTCGGACCTCGACCGATGCACGATCCGCTCCGTCGACGGAATCCCCGTCACCGATCCGTCACGCACGATCCTGGATCTGGCGAGACGCACATCAGACGCCCGCTTGTTCGCGGCGATGGAGTCGGCTCGCCGCAAGAAGATCTCCTCCTGGGAGCAGCTCGTGTCGACACTTCTCCGTCACGCTCGCCAGGGCCGTCCCGGAATCGAACGAACGCGCCGCGTGATCACGGTGCACATCGACGAAGGAGAGGTAACCGATTCGATGTTCGAGGCCATGGTCCTAGCGCTCTTCGCGGAGCACGGCTTGCCGGTTCCCGTGCTGCACCACAGGATCGTTCGGTCTGACGGTTCGTTCGTCGCCGAGGTCGACCTGGCGTACCCGAGCCGTCTGATCGCCATCGAGCTCGATGGCGAGGTGCATCGAGAGCGTGAGGTCTTCCATCGCGACCGGCCACGCCAGAACGAACTCGAGCTCCTCGGATGGCTGGTCCTCCGGTTCACGTGGCGGCAACTCGTCGAGCAGCCGGAGCTGATCGTTCGTCAGGTGCGCGAGGCACTCGCCCGCCGCCCCTCGGTGATTTCCGGGTGATGCCTGCACGGGTTCCGTG
>JALYWQ010000415.1 GCA_030852625.1 Actinomycetota bacterium | reverse complement strand
CCGCCCCACACCGTCGACGTGTACCCCGAGGAGGTGGCCAAGGCCCGCAAGGTGGAGCTCCTCCGCCGGGCCGACGACGCCGCCCGGGCCGCGGGTGGGGCGATCAGCCAGGTCACGGCTCGCTACGGCGACAGTCGCCGGCGAATCCTCGTCGCCAACAGCGACGGCCTCCTCACCGAGGACGACCAGGTCCGCACCCTGTTCACGGTGATGGCCGTGGCCACCGGCGACACCGGCATGCAGACCGGCTACCAGAGCCTCGGTCGCACGATCGGCTTCGAGTTGTTCGATCGCTACGCGGTGGAGGACCTGGCCCGCGAAGCGGCCGACCGGGCTCTCATCAAGCTGTCGGCCCGGCCGGCGCCGTCGGGCACGATGCCGGTGGTGATCGGCCCCGGCGGCGGTGGGGTGCTGTTCCACGAGGCGTGCGGCCACGGCCTCGAGGCCGACCTGGTGGCCAAAGGGGCGTCGGTGTTCGCCAACCGCATCGGCGAGCGGGTGGCCGACCCGCGGATCACCCTCGTCGACGACGGCACCATGGCCGAGGAGTGGGGCTGCTTCGCCATCGACGACGAGGGGAGCCCGGCGGCCCGCAACGTGCTCATCGAGGACGGCATCCTCACCGACTACATGTGGGACCTCCTGCGGTCCCGCAAGGAGGGCCGACCCCGTTCGGGCAACGGCCGCCGCCAGACCTACAAGCACCTGCCGATGGTGCGGATGACGAACACCTATGTGCTGGCCGGACCTGACTCGCCGGACGACATCGTGGCCGGCACCCCCAACGGCATCTACGTCGCCCACCTCGGCGGCGGCCAGGTCAACACCGCCACCGGCGACTTCGTGTTCGGGATGACCGAGGCCTACCTGATCGAGGACGGCAAGATCACCGAGCCCATCCGGGAGGGCAACCTCATCGGCAACGGGCCCGAGGTGCTGGCCACCATCGACGCCGTCGGTGACGACTTCGCCATGGGCAGCCCGGGCACCTGCGGCAAGGACGGCCAGGGCGTGCCGGTGGGCGACGGCGTGCCCACCCTCCGGGTGCCGGCCCTCACCATCGGCGGCACCGCGTAGTGGGCGGGAGCGCCAACCCCGAGCTGCTCGACGTCGCCGCCCGCATCGCCGACCGGGCCCGTCCCGGCGAGCAGATCGAGGCCTTCGTCGCACGGAGCACGGCCACCACGGTGCGGGCCTACGGCGGCGAGGTGGAGTCGCTCACCCAGGCCAGCTCGGCCGGCGTGGGCGTGCGGGTCATCGTCGACCACCGCGAGGGCTTCGCCTACGCCGGCACCCTCGACGAGGGCGTGGTGCTGCAGGCGCTGGAAGACGCCCGTGACAACGCCACCTTCGGTGAGCCCGATGAGTTCAACGGCCTGGCCGAGCCCGACGGCGTCGACGCCGTGGAGCTCGATCTCTGGCCCGAGGGCCTGGCCGCGGTGCCCACCGCCGACAAGGTGGCCATGGCCATCGAGCTCGAGCGGGCCACCACCAGCCGCGACCCCCGCGTGACCAACGTGCGCACCGCGGTGTTCACCGACGCCCGCGGCGAAGGCGCGGTGGCCACGACCACCGGGATCCGCAGCTGGGGTCGCTCCGGCACCTGCCACCTCGCGGTGCAGGCCCTGGCGGTGCAGGACGGCGAGACCCAGATCGCCGGCGGCATGTCCGTCGGCCGGGAGGTCACCGACCTCGACGTCGACGAGGCCGCCGACGACGCCATCCTCCGGGCCACCCGGCAGCTCGGCTCCACCAAGCCGACGACGCAGCGGGTCGCCCTCGTGCTCGAGCCGCGGCTCACGGCCACCATCCTCGGGATCGTCGGCGGCATGCTCAACGGCATGGCGGTCATCAAGGGCCGCACGCCGTTCAAGGACCGCGTCGGCGAGCAGATCGCCTCGCCGCTGCTCACCTTCGTCGACGACGCCACCGACGCCCGTTCCCTCGGCGCCGAGACCTTCGACGGCGAGGGCCTGGCCTGCCGCCGCACCGCTCTCGTACAGGACGGGGTGCTCCAGGGGTTCCTCCACAACAGCTACAGCGGGCGACGGGCCGGCACCGCGTCCACCGGCTCCGCGGTGCGGGGCATCTCCAGCACGCCCGCGGTGGGCGCCCACGCCCTGGCCGTGGCGCCGGGGGTGGGCTCCCACGAGGAGCTGCTCGGCGCCGTCGACAACGGCCTCCTCGTCACCTCGATGGCGGGCATCCACTCCGGGGTCAACCCGGTGTCGGGCGACTTCTCCGTGGGCGTCGAGGGCCTGATGATCCGCGGCGGCACGCTGGCCGAACCGATCCGCGAGGCCACCATCGCCTCGGCCGTGCAGCGGCTCCTCCTCGACATCTCGGCGGTGGGCGCCGACCTCGAGTGGCTGCCGAGCGGCACCGGTGGCGTCACCCTCGTGATCCCCGACGTGTCCCTGTCGGGCGCCTGATCGTCGGGCCGCTAGACCGGAACGGTGCCGATCCTCCACGCGATCGTCCTCGGGATCACCCAAGGGCTCTCCGAGTTCCTGCCCATCTCCTCGAGCGGCCACCTGCGGCTGGTGCCGTGGTTGTTCGACTGGAACGACTTCGTCGGCAACGAGTCGCTGGAGAAGACCTTCGACGTCGCCCTCCACCTCGGCACCTTCATCGGCGCCTGCGCCTACTTCCGCAAGGACATCGTGCGCTACGTGTCGGCCGGGTTCCGCCGGGGTGCGCTCAGCACGCAGGACGGCAAGCTGGCCTGGCTGCTCGTGCTGGCCACCCTCCCGGCGGTGGTCACCGGCGCGTTGCTGGCCGATCCGATCGAGGAGCACACCAACGGCATCTGGCTGATCGCCACCATGCTCATCGTGTTCGGCCTGGTGCTCGGCTGGGCCGACCGCCGGGTCGGCACCGTGGAGGTCGACGGCATCCAGCTCCGGCACGCGCTGGCCATGGGCATCGGCCAGGCCGTGGCCCTGCAGCCCGGTGTGTCCCGCTCGGGCGTGACGATGACGGCGGGCCGGTTCTTCGGCCTCACCCGTGACGGCGCGGCCCGCTTCGCGTTCCTCATGAGCCTGCCGGTCACCTTCGGCGCCTTGGTCTTCAAGGGCGCCGACGTGTTCACCGGCGACGGCATCCCCGACGGCTTCGTGGCCCCGTTCGTGTGGGGGATCGTGGCGTCGGGCATCACCGGCTGGTTCGCGGTCTGGGGCATGCTCCGCCTCATCCGCACCAAGAGCTTCACGCCCTTCGTGATCTACCGGGTCATCGCCGGCGTCGCCGTCCTCGCGATCTTCGCCATCCGATAGCGCCGCGGCTCGCTCAGGCGCCGGTGAGGGTGACCGTCACGACGCCGGTGGCGAGGGCGGCGACGATCCTGGGCGCGTCGTCGGCTGGTACGGCCACCGTGACCGCTTCCTCGCTCACATCAAGCACCTCCGCCCGGGGCGCGACGACGAAGGCCGGGTCGCCGTCGTAGGCCTCGTCGGGCAGGACGACCACCACGTCGACGAACTGGCCTGGCTCGAGGGGCGGGACCATGCCGGGCTCCACCGGGATGGCCACCGCCCGGCTTCGGTCGTCCAGCTGCGCGGCCAGGCCCACCTGGCCCGCCGGCGCCAGGTGGTCGTCGAGCAGCTCCTCACCGGCGAACACCGGGTGGCGGAGCACCGCGCCGTCGGGGAGCTCGTCGAGCGTGCTGTCGGCCAGACCGGCGACCGGACGCTGCTCTCGCGCCACGTCGCCGTCGTCCAGCGTCGCGCCGGCGCGGAGGTCGTGGGTGGCGACGAGCACCGTGCGCGCTTCGCCCCACGCCGTGCGGGCCGACTCGGCCGACGCCACGATCGAGCCCACCGCTACCGCGGCGCCGAGGGCCACCAGCGCGGTGACCACCCCGCCGAGGCGAGGTCGGCGGCGCAGGAGCAAGCCGGGACGGATGGGGGCGCGCCGCAGTCGGTGGACGGGGCGCTGGTTCGTGCGCATGGCTTCGACCTCGGGTCGAGGGACCGGCGGGGGAAGCCGGTCGAACCGTAGCGCTGGCCGCCGCCCCGCGGAAGGGGCCGGCGAGGGGCCTCAGCTGGTGGAGGCGGCCTTCTTGTCGGCCTTCTTCTCGGTCTTCGCCGGCTTGGTGTCCTTGGGCGAGGCGTCGGACGAGCTCGACGACTCGCTGCTCGACGAGGAGCTGTCGCCGCTCGACTCCGAGGAGCTCGACGACGAGCTCTTGCTGGAGGAGCTGCTGCGGGTGTCGGTCTTGTAGAAGCCGCTGCCCTTGAACGAGATGCCGGGGGCCGCGAACACCTTGCGGAGCTGCCCGCCACACCCCTTGTGCTTGGTGAGGGCCTTGTCGGTGAAGGACTGGACGACCTCGAAGTGCTCGTCGCACGACTTGCACCGGTATTCGTAGGTGGGCACCTCATCCTCCTCGCGTGGTCAGTCCGCTGGCACTCTCGGGTCTCGAGTGCCAAGGGTAGCGGTGCGTCCGGCGATCTCGCCACGTCGGCGCGGGTCCTACGCTGGGTCGATGGCCGTCGAGTGGGCGCTCGTGGTTCCGGCCTACCTCCTCGGGACCTTCCCGTCAGCGCTGCTCGTCGGCCGTCGCCGGGGGCTCGATCCCACCCGGGCCGGATCGGGGAACCCGGGGGCCAGCAACGCCCTGCGCACCATGGGGCGGCGGGCCGGGGCCATGGTGCTCCTGGGTGACGCCGGCAAGGGCGCCGTCGCCGCGGGCGTGGGCTGGGCCGTCGGCGGGCGTGGTGTCGGCGTGGCGTGCGGCCTGGCCGCCGTGTTGGGCCACGTGGCCCCGGTCACCCGCAGGTTCCGGGGCGGCAAAGGGGTGGCCACCGGCGCGGGGATGACCCTCGTGCTGGTGCCCCTGGTGGGGGTCGTCCTGGGGGCCCTGTTCGCCGCCGTGGCCAAGCTCACCCGCACCGCGTCGGTCGGTTCGCTGGTCATCGCCGCCGGGCTGCCGATCGGCGTGGCGCTCGCCGGCCGGCCCGCTGCGGAGGTGGCCGCCTTCACCGCCTGCTCGTTGCTCGTGATCGCCCGTCACCGCACCAACATCGATCGTCTCCGCCGGGGTGACGAGGCGACCATCGACCTCGACCTCGGGTCCTAAGCTCGGAGATCCATGACCGCAGCACCGGTGCGCAAGGCTGTCATCCCCGCCGCGGGGCTCGGCACTCGCTTCCTCCCCGCCACCAAGGCGCAGCCGAAGGAGATGCTGCCGGTCGTCGACAAGCCGGCCATCCAGTACGTGGTGGAGGAAGCGGTGCGCTCCGGCATCGACGACATCCTCATCATCACCGGTCGCAACAAGCGCTCCCTCGAGGACCACTTCGACCGCAGCATCGAACTGGAGGCGGTCCTCGAAGCCGGCGGCAAGCTCGAGGACCTGGCCGAGGTGCGGGCCCTCGCCGACCTGGCCGACATCCACTACGTGCGCCAGGGCGAGGCCCTCGGGCTCGGCCATGCGGTGTCGGTGGCCCGCAAGCACGTCGGCGACCACCCCTTCGTTGTGCTGCTCGGCGACGACATCATGGACGACCGGTCCACCGTGCTGTCCGAGATGATCGACGTCCACGCCGAGCGCAACGCGTCGGTGATCGCCTGCAAGGAGTTCGGTCCGGAGCAGATCGGCGCCTACGGGTGCGTGGCCTACGAGGACGCCGGACCCCGCCTGCTGAACATCAAGGGGATCATCGAGAAGCCGGCGCCGGGCGAAGCCCCGTCGTCGTGGGCCGTGCTCGGCCGCTACGTGTTCAACCCGTCGATCTTCGACGCCCTCGATGAGGTGCAACCCGGCCGGGGCGGCGAGATCCAGCTCACCGACGCCATCGGCCTCCTCCTCGCCACCGAGGACGTGTTCGGCTACACGTTCGTCGAGGGCCGCTACGACGTCGGCAACAAGCTCGACTACCTCCGGGCCACCGTGGAGCTCGGCCTGGCCCGTGACGACCTCGGCCCCGACTTCCGGGCCTGGCTGGCCGACTACGTGCGCGAGCACGGCATCGTGTGATCCCGCTCGCCGAGGCCCAGGCCCACGTGCTCGAGCGCGTGGCGCCGCTCGAACCTCGGCGGGTGCCCCTCGCATCGGCTCGCGGCCTCGTGCTGGCCGAGGCCGTGCGGGCGCCGGAGGCCGTGCCACCCTTCGCCAACACGGCCATGGACGGCTACGCGGTGCGGGCCGCCGACGTCACCGCCGCGTCCGAGGCCGCGCCC
>JALYWQ010000386.1 GCA_030852625.1 Actinomycetota bacterium | reverse complement strand
TGCGACCCTTCTTGGCGAAGCGGTCCATCCACTCCATGGCGTCGCCGAACACGCTGTCGTGGTCCGCAGGGTCGATGCCGTTGGCCCGGAGGTTCTCCTCCGCCCACCCGAGGTAGCGCTTGCTCAGATCGAGCGTGAGGGTCGTGGCGCCGGCGAGCGCGGCGGCGACGGACAGCGAACCGGTGTGGGCGAAGGTGTTGAGCACGGTGCGGCCCGACAGGTCGGAGGTGAGCAGCCGCCGGCGCGTCTCGCGCTGATCGAGGAACAGCCCGCTGGAGGTGGAGCTGGCCTGTAGGTCGATCAGGTAGCGGCACCCGAGCTCGGTGACCTCGAACCGCGGCTGGTCGTCGCCGGCGATGCACCGGGCCGGCCCGCCGCCGCCGCCCCGTGGGCGGCGCTGCTCGTAGGCGCGGCGGACGCCGGGGGTCCCGAGCCAGGCATCGATCCAGCTCGGGTCGATCGGCTCGTCGTCGTCACGATGGGTGATCGCGAGTGCGGTGTCGCCGAGGCGCTCGACCCGGGTGTCGGGGAACCCGTCGTGGTGGCGGTCGATCCAGAGGTAGGCGTCGGTGTCGGACGGGGCGAACAGCGTGGTCCGGCTCTCATGGGCCGCCTGCGCGGCGAGGCCGGGCCCGGCCAGGTCCACCGATCGCTCGGCGGTCAGCGCTCGCTCGAAGCTCGGCGGAGGCGGATGGGCCACCTCCGTCGGTCCCGTCACCGGGTGCTCGAACCCGAGGCCGGCGGCGTGCAGGAAGACGCGTGCGGCGGGCTCGCCGCCCACGTCGACGTCGCCCACGATCGGCAGGCCGAGCGCGGCCGCATGGGCTCGCACCTGGTGGGTGCGTCCCGTGTGCGGGTGGGCCAGGTACCGCTGGTGGTGGGGACCGACCGCGGCGCTGCTGAAGTCGGTGACGGCGTCTTGCCCGGCGAGGGGCTCACGACAGGTCAGCTCGGCCGGACGCCGGTCATCCCGCCCGGTGATCAGCTCGTAGGTCTTCGACACCCGTCGCTGCTCGAACTGCGCGGCGAGCGTCCGGTTGGCCTCGGTCGACTTGCCGAACAGGAGGAGGCCCGAGGTGGCCTTGTCGAGTCGGTGCAGGATCGACAGTGACGTGGACGGGCGCTGGCGCTGCACCCACTCGTACATCCCGTCCTGGGCATCGGCGTCGGCCCGGTGGGTGTTGACGCCCGCGGGCTTGCGCACGATGAGGACGTGCTCGTCCTCGAGGTGCACCCATGGCTCCGCGAGCGGCCCCACCATCGCTCAGCCCGGGTCGGTGGCCACGTAGACGGCGTTGCTGGCGTCCCGTCCCGTGTGGTGGTTGGGGAAGGTGACCACGTGCTCGTCGCACCGGCCGAACGTCGTCTGCGCCACCGCCAGGAACGCCTCGTCCGGGCGATCCGACCAGAGCGCGAACACCCCGCCAGGATGCAATCGAGCCCGGAGGCGAGCGAGCCCAGCCTCGGTGTAGAGGTCGGCATGGCTCGGGTGCAGCAGGTGGTGGGGCGTGTGGTCGACGTCGAGGAAGATGCCGTGGACGGACGCACCCCTGCCGGTGCCGAGCGACCCGGCCTCGCGGATGAGGGCGAAGAAGTCGCCCTGGACGAGGTGGCAGCGCGGATCCTCGGTCAGCCGGGCCGACTCCGGGAGCAGCCCGGCTTCGTGCCAGCCGATCACCTCGGGCAGCGCCTCGACCACGTGCACCGAACGGACACGAGGGTCGTCGAGCGCGGCCGTTGCCGTGTACCCCAGTCCGAGCCCCCCGACCACGATGTCGAGCTCGGATCCCTCCAGCGCGGCGAGGCCGAGCCTCGAGAGCTCGATCTCGGCCACGGTGAAGAGGCTCGACATGAGGTGCTCCTCGCCGAGCATGGCCTCGAACACGTCGACCTGGAGGACCGGGTCGAGCCGCCGCCGGAGGCTGATCTCGCCCATCGGGGTGGCCCGACGGTCCAGCTCCTCGAACAACCGTCCCATGTGCTCCTCATCAATCGGAAGGCACCACCGTACGGTCCGGGCGGCGTGGGCACGGGATGACCTCGGCGCGATCGACCCGCCCAGCTCGGAGCTCGAGCCACGCCACGGTGTGCACCGGTTGCCGACGACGTTGCACGGGCGAGCCCGGGTTGACCAGGAGCTGACCGCTCTCGTTGCGCTCCACCACGGGGTCATGGCTGTGGCCGAAGACCACGACCGCCGCGGCGGGGAAGCGCCGAGCCATCCGCCGCTCCCGCCCGGCCCGAGGGCCGCTGTCGTGCACCATCGCCACGGCCACCCCGTCCAAGGTCCCCTCCCACACCTCGGGCAAGATGCCCCGGAGATCGTGGTCGTTGTTCCCGAGCACGGCGTGCACGGGTGCGAGCTCGGACAGTGCGTCGAGCACCGCCCCGCTCGTAACGTCCCCGGCGTGCAGCAGAACATCGGCCCGTTCGGCCAGCTCCCAGACCAGCGTGGGCATCCGGTCGAGGGTCGCCGCCGTGAGGTGGGTGTCGGACAGGACGAGCACCTGCATGCTCCGACGCTAGGGCTCGAAGCTCGACGGGCCACCCGCCAGATCGTGAATCGAGCTACGAGAAGCGTGGTTGCTGCATGCGCAGCTCGCTCTCCAGCTTGTGCAGCCGCTCGTCGTACCCGATCTGGCGGAAGAGGTCGGCGAGCGAGTCGTAGGCGCCGAAGTCAGCGGTGAACGCGCCCTCGTAGGGCGTGCTCTCCCACTCGGGGTGCTCCGCGACGAGGTGGGCGTACTCGTGCTCTGCATGGTCCTCGAAGTCGGCGTTGAGGCGGTAGGACCACGTCGGTCGGATGGCGAACATGAGCCAGGAGAGCTGGTAGTAGGCGAACGCCAGGAGCTGCGGAACGACGCGGCTGCGGACCCATGGGCGGCGTGGGTCAGCCGCAGTGAGCTCCTCGAGGATGAGCAAGTGCCACTGCTCGTTGTCCTGCTCCCAGCGGCTGGTCCGGACCCGGTCGAACACGCGACGGGCAAACCCGGGTTGCCGGGCCGTGTGGGTCATGGCCACGTAGGCGACGTTCTCCCACGCCTGGTAGGGAACACGAGCCACGAGCTCCAGCACGCGGAACTTCTCCAGCGTTCGTTCTCGGCCGTACACCGCGTCCATGATCCTGAAGAGCAGCTTGGCGCTCAGCGAGTGCCGGCGACGCGGGGACGTCAGGCTCGATCGCTGCTCCACGACGAGCCGATCGTGGTCGAGGCGCTCCATCGGGCCGAACGGCGGTCGGTCACCGATGGCGCTGGAGATGGGGCCGAGTTCCGATCTGGGCACGGCAACTCCCTACACGTCGCTTGGTGTCCGATCATGTCCTTCCCGAGACCCGCCGCCGTTCAACCTGGCCACGGGCGGCCCACCCGCCGACATCCTCCGACTCGTCGAACACCGGGACCTCGCACTCGCGGTGCCGACCCCGGACCATTTCAAAGCCTGAGCAAGCGAGAGCATCAGGTCAACGTCCACCGCCCCATGTTCCCAGTTGGAAGCAACCTCGCCACTCCGTGGCCGAGGAATACCAGGCGAGACGAGGAGGTTGGATGATATGTCAACCATTAGAGCGAGGTAGACATGAGCACCATCACTGAATCGACGTACCGCCCCGAAGAGCTCAAGCTGGTCGGGACGAGCAGCGTGCCGAGCAACCTCGAGCAGCTCGCACACCCGGCACCCGTCGGCTGGCGAACCAAGGCCCCGTCCATTCGGTTGGCCGTGCTGTTCTGGGTCATCGGTCTGCCCCTGCTCGCCCTCGCTCCGCAAACCCCGGTGGTCGTGCTCGTCGGGCTCGTCCTCCTGACGATGGGCGCCGCGGTGATCGGCATCAGCGCACGGGAGGCCGAGCAGCGCTGGGTTCGTGGCGAACCTGAAACGACCTGTCGACCTCAGGGTCGACGACATGTCGGTCGATCCGGGCGCTCGTCTCGCCCAGGCCGCGGACGGTGATGCGGTCGTAGGCGACGAGTCGATCGGTCGCGGGGTCGAAGTACAGGACGGTGCAGGTCAGCGGCTCCGACTCCTCGCCGCGCAGGCTGCGCAGGCCCGAGCCGCCGGTTGAACCTTCCACGAGGAGACGGGTCGGGCCGATCGATCCCTCACGCGCGTCGTGGCTGTGCCCGGCCAGCACGAGCGGGACGTCTCCGCCGAGGTCGGCAGCCATGCGGGCGTCATGGACCATCACGATGTCGACGGACGGTGGTTCGTCCGCGCCGAGCTGCCTGGCCACGCGGGGTGCGGCCGCTCGTGCCTGCTCGCGCTCAGCGTCCTTGCCGGTGGGCTGGTCCTTGTTCGGCGTGTAGCGCGTGTCCGGTGCACCCCAGAAGCGCAGGCCCGAGATGGTCACTGGATCGCCGTCGAGCACCACAGCGTTCGCCTGCGCGGCAACAGCGCGCTGGGTGGCGGCGGAGTCGTGGTTGCCCCGGACCCA